>JABEVK010000093.1 GCA_013044245.1 Spirochaetales bacterium
AAAATGGGATGTCTGTTTTGCATGACGGGTAAGCAAGGATTTCAAGGGAACTTGACGGCGGGGCAGATCGTTAACCAAATTTTGAGCTTGCCAGAAGCTCCCCTGTTGACCAATGCGGTTTACATGGGAATGGGGGAGCCCCTCGATAATCTCGACGAAGTTCTCAAGAGTCTTGAAATTCTTACCTCGGAGTGGGGGTTAGGGTGGTCATCTCAACGCATTACTCTTTCGTCAGTGGGGCTTTTGCCGGCCCTGCAAGAGTTCTTTGTTCGTAGCAAAGTTCGATTCGCCCTTTCGTTGCACAGCCCTTTTGACGAGGAGCGTTCGAGTTTGATGCCGGTTCAGAATGTTCACAACCTGCATGAAATTCTTAGTTTTTTGCGAACCATTCAAGAAGAGGATGCCCGACGAATCACGATCGAGTACATCTGTTTTGATGGTATCAACGATACGCCCAGGCATGCTCGCGAGCTAGTCAAAATCCTTCATGGGCTAAAAACTCGCGTCAATTTAATTCACTTTCACCCTATCCCCGGCACTCCCTTGAAAGGTTCGAATCCACAAGCGATGACCAACTTGCAAGAAGCTTTAACCGCCAAGGGGGTTCCTGCAACCATTAGGCGTTCGCGTGGTGAGGATATTTTGGCCGCCTGCGGACTATTGTCGACACTTCGGCGCTAACCTAACCTGCGGCGTTGAACTAAAGCGTTATCTCGTGTACATTGGCGCCATGCCACACCCTGTTCCCTATATACGCAATTTTTGTATCATTGCCCATATCGACCATGGCAAATCCACCCTGGCTGACCGTTTTATTCAAAGATCACGGATCATTGATGACCGGAACTTTCAAAATCAGATTCTGGATAACATGGATATTGAAAGGGAACGGGGAATTACCATCAAAAGTCAGGCCGTTGCTTTGCCGCATAAAGCCGCTGATGGAAATACCTATATTTTGAACTTGGTCGACACCCCCGGGCACGCAGACTTTTCGTACGAAGTCAGTCGAGCCATTGCCAGCTGTGAAGGGGCGTTATTGGTGATTGATGCTACCCAAGGGGTTCAAGCACAAACTTTGTCGAACCTCTACATGGCGATGGAGCATGACCTGTTCATTATTCCCGTGATCAATAAAATTGACATGCCAGGGGCAGATATCGAACGGGTAAAACACCAGATTGATCATGATTTGGGCCTTGATAGCTCGATTGCGGTTCCTGTTTCAGCCAAAATAGGCCTTGGCATGGATGAACTTCTTCAAGCCATCGTGGACTGGATCCCCCCTCCGAAGGGAACTCAGACAGCTCCCTTGCAGGCCGTCATCTTTGACTCGCATTACGACGCCTTTCGGGGGGTTATTGTTCATATCCGGAATTTTCAGGGCACACTCCGTGAAGGGGAACAAATCCGCTTTTGGAACTCGGGAGCGGTCCACACCGTCGAAGAGGTCGGGGTGTTTCGTATTGTCCTAGAAAGAACAAAATCTTTAGGGCCAGGTGAAGTCGGTTACCTCATTGCTGGGATCAAAACGATCGCTGATATCCGTGTTGGTGATACCGTTACTGCCGTGGCTAACCCTTGCGACGCTGCCTTACCGGGGTTCCGTGATGTAAAACCTGTGGTGTTTTCTTCCCTGTACCCCGTTGATGCCGACCAGTATGAAGATTTGGCCAAAGCTCTCGAAAAACTTAAGCTTAATGACGCCGCACTCATTTACGAAAAGGACAGCTCTGTTGCTCTTGGCTTTGGGTTTAAATGTGGGTTTTTGGGCCTTTTGCACTTGGAGGTTGTGCAAGAGCGGCTGGAACGCGAGTTTGACCTCAATATTATTTTGACCTCTCCTTCGGTGCAGTACCGCCTGACTAATAAGAAAGGGCTGACCTACACCATCGAATCTCCGGCTTCTTTTCCAGACCCGACGACAATCGAAATCGCCGAAGAACCCTTTATCAAAGCCACCGTCATCACCCCAACCGATTATTTGGGGGGCATTATGACCTTGTGCACGAACAAGCGCGGTGAACAAGAAAATATGACCTATCTCGATGAAAAGCGGGTGGAACTTCGTTACCGTATGCCCTTGGCCGAGGTTTTGTTTGATTTCTATGATAAATTGAAATCGATCAGCAAGGGCTATGCCTCGTTTGACTACGAAGTGTCAGACTTTCAGGCCACCGATTTGGTCAAACTCGACATCATGATTAACGGTGAAATTGTGGATGCGCTGTCCATGCTCGTTTTTCGTGGTAACGCCTATGATCGAGCTCGGCGGGTTTGCGAAAAGCTCAAAGAAGAAATACCCCGTCAGCAATTTAAGATTCCGATTCAAGGGGCCATTGGCAATACCGTCATTGCGCGTGAAACCGTCCAGGCCTTCCGAAAAGATGTTTTGGCCAAGTGCTATGGCGGTGACATTACCCGAAAGCGCAAGCTACTAGAAAAACAAAAAGAAGGCAAAAAACGCATGAAGATGGTGGGGAGTGTAGAACTTCCGCAGTCCGCCTTCCTTTCTGTTCTCAAGTCAACCGAAGACGACTAGTGTAAATCGGTGCTAACAGACGAGAGTTGACCATACCACCAGGCGGCGCTGGCTTTCAGACGAGACAACCAGGCAGTTGAAGCTTGAAAGTTGGGGTCAGGGAAAGACATACTCAGGTGAGCAAAGTGACGTGCTAACCGCTCAACTTTTTCAGCTTGATAGGGTCCAGATAACGCCTCTAATAGTTCACCGGTCAGCGCGTGTTCCTCACGCCGCCAACGCTCAGCCTCGGGAACTTTAATGGGGGCTTTCCATGTCAAAGGACGTGACAAGAGAGGAAGTTTGTGCACCCAGCCTTCGGCCGGCAAGGCTTCGAGTGAAACGCTGGGACTGGGACCCCAAAAAAAGGTTCGGTCGGCATGCTCTGTTGTTTTTTCTTGCAAAAGCTGGGCATAACCCTGTAAAACACTGTTGGTTAACCACCCTTGGGGTAAGACCCGATAAGCATCATGCTTACCCATGCCTGGTATCTCGCTCCCGCTAAGCCGGTTGCTCTGTGACCAAAAGCGTTGAAAAACAGGAGACCCGCGAGCGTGAGTTTTTCCTGAAGGGAAGGCGAAATCGAGTCCGGTAAAAAAGACCGGCCCTTGTGTAACTCGCCACGCGACGTGGGCGGCGGCGATACCCACGGACCCTAGGGCCTCAAAAAGGGCAACTTGCTGAAGGAGTCCCGATTGTTCCCATTGCGAAAACAGGGGCAGGTCAGCAAAGCGGCCTGAATACCAAACCACCGGTCCCCCGCTTGCTCGTACCGCCGAAGGGTCGGCCGTCAGGTCGGCAAAAATCGGCAGACCACTGGCTGCAAAACCAGCAAAGTCCAACAGATTATGATGCCCGGCTTCGAGAACAACGGCCGCATCGGGACGCAGTCCGGCCTGTGCAAAACATCCCAGAGCGGTGTCGACTGCCAGAACTCGAAAACGAGCTCGGATGTCAGGCCTCACAAGAGCTTTAAGTGCCGTTTCTAACGTTGGTCCCGCCCCGCAAACGAGAACTGGATCTTGACCCCAGTCGGGCCAGGGCGTTCTTGGAACGGCAATGTGGGTGGCTAAATGGCGAAGCCAAAGACTGCCGAACGCCATTAAAGTAAGTCGGTTAGACCATGTTTGGGAGATTTGCTCGGCTAATCGGCGTTCTACTTCACGATAGAGTTGAGGATTTACTAACCAGCCACCTGTAAGCGGAAGAAGAACAACACGGCGAACGTGGTACCAAGGAAAGCGTCTTTGGAAATCTTTCCACGATTCAGGACTGAGATCTAAGGTAAAAAGACGAGGATGGGCTGGCCAAAAAGGTTGACTGAGCGACCTAAGTAATTGATCAGCTTCGAGCAGTACGACATACGAATTTTCTGGCAGATTGCTTAAAAGAAAAGGTAAACCCCAGCCCTTAAGGGGCGAGGGTATGAAAATCAAAGACTGGGGGGCGAGATTTTGGCGTTGTAAGCGACTTTGCGCTTCAGCCTCTGGCTGGTCTGAAACCAGCCTTCGGCCTTGCCAAAAAAGAGGAAAATCCTCGGCCGTAAAATGACCTTTTAGCGCAAGTGAGAAATCGCAGCGTCAAAATCATCCTTAAACAGAGGGGTCTTAAGAAGATTCTGCTCGAGAGCCTGACTGCGATCTCGCTCAGCCAATTGGGTCAAGTCGCTAGACGTAATCGGGGTAGGTTCGTCCGCAGGCGTGACTTGTTTAGCCGTGCCTTTGGCCGTAGTTGCCGGTGGAACAGGAGCTTCACGAACGTCATCGACTTTGAAAACGAGGACAGAAGGTGTTGACAACACCGGTTCACTGACTTGTCCCTTAGCTAGGGTAAAGGCTTTTTTGAAAAAGCTAGGGTTGGCGGCCAAACTTTGGAAGGCCGGGTCTGTACTTGCCTTGGTTAAGACCGGGAAAAGTCTAAGGTTATCAAAGTTAAGCGAAACAAAACCAGTGGTTTCCACTTTCTTGTTGATGCTGTTGGCGGCATTGGAGAAATTCTTTTGTGCCGCGGAAACAAAGGTTTGGGCCTGTTTCATCAAGTAGTCTTCTAAGACCCCGCGGTCGTTATTCTCGATGTAGTTTCGAACATCGGTCATGGTCGAATCGGCTGTCCAGTCGGGGTCCGAAGCGGGCGCAACGACCTTATAGAAGACCCATTGCTTTCCGTCTTGGTATACCGGCGAAATTTGGCCCTTACCTAAGGCGAAGATCTGGTCCAAATCCTTTTTGGGAATTTGATTAAGAAGTTCGTGATATTCTAAGGTATTAAGGGCACCACCAGATTGCGCCAAGGCATCTTTTGAATACATCTTGGCCAAATCTTCAAAAGATTTTGAGCCTTTCAAGGCCTGATCGCGAACCTGTTCAGCATCCCCCTGAGAGGAAAGCGTAATTTTACTGAGGTTAATTGAGCGGAAAAGCTGTTGGTGTGCCTTGGCGTAGGCAGTTACTTCTGAAGCGGGAAAGTCTTTTGCGTTAAAAACAACAAATGAAAACTTCCGCTGGGGGTAAACCATAGACTGGACAAACGAAGTTAACTGATTGGGAAGCATCGCTCCCTGGATTTTGTCACCGGCATAAGTTTGAATCAGAAGCTGTGTTGCGGTATCTTTGCGGTAGCGCATCATGTCGTCAGCCGCAGTAGCGCGGTAAAGTTCAGTACTAAAATGGCCATCTTTTTGAAAGGCCGGGTAGTTGACCATCGCTTTATCGATGGCCCCGTCAGTCACCACAATTCCTGCTTTGTCGGCTTGGTCTTTTAAGGCAATCCGCTGGGCGGCTTGTTCAAACGCCTGACGCCAAACGAGCTGACGTTCCAAATTCACATTAGTGTTTTTAAATTGTTCGTAGTAGCGACTGTACTGTTCAACCTGCTGGGCGAAGTAGTTACCGGGCAGATAATCGATCGCAATGCCATCGTAGTAGCCAAAGGTTACATTAGAACTCCCTGCAATGCGGGAAACCACGGGCGCACCGATAAAGGTAACGACAATGATCACCAAAATGATTGCCGAAAATAGAGTAATGGCATTCATCGGAGATTTTTCCTTAGGGGGCTTTCCCGTAGGTAGGTTCACCGTGTTGGTAGGCTTCGAAGGCATGGTTTGTCCTTAGTCGAGAATTTGTGTAAAAATACCACGGAGCCAAAGCCATGTCAACGAATCCTGTTTCTCGATCGCCCTTAGAACGTCTGATGGACAAAGCTGTGCGTTTGGCGGTGTCAGGACGTACAGAAGAGGCCGAAAATCTGTATGCTGGGGTCCGCCAAACCGAGGTTGAGAATGACGCAGACCTGTATCAGGTGGCACGAGCCTGGGTCAATTCTGGTATTTTGTGGGATCGGCAGGGACTTCACGAACAAGCGATGGCCGCATGGCAGAAAGTTCTTCAATGGGGTAAGGTGTCACAGTCAACCTTGCTACAGGGGGCGGTTTTTAAAGCCGCCGAATACTTAGCTTTACGAAGTCCACCCGGACAGCGCGCTGACGTGCTACTGCCTTATGTCCGTGGCGCATTAGAAGCTTCCGATGCGTCCCGCCATCTCCCGTTGTGGGACCTTTTCGCGGGAGCACCAGACCAGCCCCTTGGTGAAGCTCCCCCGGGTGAAAGTGGCCTTCACGCGAACGTGCCACAGTTGACTCGTTGGTCACGGCTTTATTTTACCCAGAAGAAAAATCCTGTACCATTCGACCCGACATTAACCGATTTAGCCGACTTTGCCGTTTTTTATGAAACCCTTGCCCCGTCGTTAAGAGAGTTTTTATGGCTTCGAGAGCCTCTTAAAGCCTGGTGTCAGGCGCTATTTGCCTCTTCTTTTGCTCCCAAACCGGCATCCCT
This sequence comes from Spirochaetales bacterium, assembly GCA_013044245.1. Lineage (GTDB taxonomy): Bacteria > Spirochaetota > Spirochaetia > JABEVK01 > JABEVK01 > JABEVK01. Next base: position 6,358 of record JABEVK010000093.1, read on the forward strand.
GCACGAGCTTGCTTTGGTACATTCCCCTATCCCCAGCCAAGTAAGCCCATTCAAGATTCTGCGGGTTATACCTCCCGAAATACCGTTTAGTAGTGTGCGTTCTCTTGCCCCGTTTCAGGAGGGGTGGACTTGGGTCCACGACGATGGCACTGTCGTTTGGAAGACTCCCTTAGAACAGCATGTATGTCCCGGTACGCTCCACATTTTACGGGCGGTCTTTGCCGATGGCGTCTGGTCTGCTCAGGCGGGTGCCCCGTTAGCTTGGTATCGTTTACGGCAACCCTACCAGGTGTCTTGGGAAAGCCCTCCACCCCAGAAAGCGCCATTACCGGTTTGGGGGGGGCTCGCCAGTGGTAAACAAGGTGTTTGGTCTTGGACACTTGAGGGAGAAATCTGGTTTTGGCACCACCAAGAGCCAACGCCCCGTCGCTTGGGAGCTCTTGATCCTGGCCTGTGGACACAGGGAGCCTGGTCCGAGGAGTGGGGTTTGGTACTGGGGGGGCAAGATGGCCGGCTGGCCCGCTGGTTGGACTCGGGTGCAGTCACGGACGCCGTCTCGGGCTCAGCTTCTGGCACTAGCGTTAAAGCTCACCGGAGCGCTGTGGCAGTGATTTTAGCGGCATCCGACCATTTAATTAGCGTCAGCGAAGACGGACAACTTTTGCAATGGAAGGCAACCAAGGGGTGGCAAGCCGTGCACGAGAGGCTCCTTACCAAGGTTACGTTAGGGGCGGTATCAGGAAAGAGAATCGTTTTGGCCGGCCCCGAGACGTGTGAAGTTGGTGACCTGGAAACATCGCAATGGACGAGTGCGCCCGCCAACAATCCGACGGCAGTGGCCTTACGAGCAGACGGTGTAGTTCTCCTTGGGGAAGCGCGAGGCTGTGTTGTGGCGGAGAATCGGCTTTGGGGTTGGAGCGATTGGCCCGTTGTTTTACAAGATCATGGCAAACAACGCGAATGGGCGGCTGGGGGCTTGGATGGTAGTGTTCGTATCGTAACTTGGGGCAAAACACCACGTTTGAAGTCTTGGGGGGCTGAACCGGTTTGGGGGTGGAAGGATTGGGGACGCGGTGTCGCGATTTTTTCGCCGTTCCAGCTGAGTGTAGAACGCCAGGGACAAAGAATCACGTTGCTGGAAGTGGGGGCGGCATTGACAGCGTGGGCCGTATGGAAGGGCTGGTTGGTCGTGAGCGATTGGGCAGGAAAGGTTTTTGCATTTTCTGAGGACAGCTTGGCAGAGGCTTGGCAGCTAACCTTGCCTGAAGTTCCGGTAGCCCTATCAGGTGCTAACGATGTTCTACAGGTGGCGACACGCGCTGGTAGTTTTTATCATATTGAGATGAAATCTGGCGAAGCAATACGCCTGTATAACTGGGGAAAAGGGCCCGTTTCGGGGGTTAATTGGACCGATTTCTGGGTGGCTGTCTGGGGACCACGAGGCTTGCCCTGCTTAGTTCTCGAAGCAAAAACGGGCAGGGCGGTCACGGAATTTGAGCCTACTCGTGGCGTTGCGGCGGTATTTTGGGAGAACGAACGGTTGTGGCTTGCGGAAGGCAACGGTAGGCTTGCCGTCTGGGATGTCGAAAACGCAACACGTCTTCAAACGCTATGGGAACAGGGTGAGGTTGTGAGACACTTTGTAGGCGGTGCAAGAAATATTGGTGTTCTTACCAAGGGGAAGAGACCGGGCTTGGTTGTTCGAGGGGGAGTAGCGGAATTTCAATGGCTTGGTAACCATAAACGTCCCCTGACAATGATGACAATGACACCGGCAGGAGACGAGCTGTGGACCGCCGGAGAAGACAAGGGGATTCGTCGCTGGAGACTTCCCGACGGCGAACCCCTTGGCAAAATAGAAGTTCCCGGTATTGTTGAACACCTAGCTTTTCCCGAGGAAAATGTTGCTGGAGGTCATCAATTTGTAGCCTACTGCCGGGGCGGGACGATTATTGCTGGGTCGGATCGAGCGGAAATACTACAGTGATCAGCAATAACTGGTCTTCAAGTTCCGCACTGATGATGCCGCCTGTTTCTAAACGGATTTTTGCGTATCCGAGCATCGATTTACCACCGGGGTCTGACAGAGAGGCCAAAACCTTTTTCTTGAAGGCCTCACGGGGGTCTGGATCACCATAGACCAGTTCAATTTCGTTTTGAATCGCTTTCAAGGTATTCTGAGGGTTTCCTTGAACATAGTTGCGAACTTCAAGAACAATTTCGTCATCTGACTTCTGCAAAATAATTTGAAAGTCCGTGTCTTGAGGTGAGTACTTATACGCGTTCTCGATGAGTTCAGAGCTAGCCGTCGCTAGCTTCTCGGCGTACAGCTGACAATCTTTTTTGTCTTTGTAGATCCCCAGGATCAAATCACTGAGGTATTTACGCGTAGCGGAAACAAATTCCCATTCCTTAAAAATAAAAGCGTTGAGCAAGCAATCGGGCTTTTGAAGTCGTGGCAAGTCAGTCTCCTTGAATTGTATTCTAAGGTGTTCCCAGCATCTTTTGAAAGAGTTTTTCAGCTTCAACGCGTAAAACTTTGGGGTAGGCGCCAGTATAGAGCTTTTCGACCAGGTTCCCGAGTTCCGGTGGGGCTTCCGGTCCGCTGACTTGCCAAAGGTGTTCGGCGCCTTCGAGCAAAGTTTTGGCCAACAAAGCATCTTCGGAACGGTTTTGTTGCAGTTGAAGAAATAACTGGGTAACTCGTCCATCAGGATCCAAGCCTGAGTGGGACAAGGCAAGCAGACCTTCGTCTTGAACCATAGGTTCATATTCTCGTTGAAGCAAGGAATAGAGCACTTTTTTATCTTCGGGTTCGGCCGTTTTGGCCAATAGTCGGTAGGCACGAAGACGGAGGTCAGGCCAGTTATTCTGAATACGTCCTTGATCAAGGTCGACATCTGAAACACCAGCGCGGGCGATTTGGAGGAGTACAACATTGACGAACGGCCAGCGGGTTCGAAGATCACCTCGAGCTGCCTGCTGTTCTAGCGTGGTGAGGACGGAATTCTGGGCACTTCTTGTCCCGTGTGCTAAAAGAGCTTCAAATACTTGGTAGCTGGGGTCGGCTTTCCAAACTCTGAGCAATGAGGCATACGACGCCGGACGATGCGAAGAACCTGTATGTTCTGGGTCGGAACCTGGTTGGCTCCAGCTCAGATAAGGCGGGGCTCGGTGTGTCAGTGTTCGCAACTGCCAGTCAGCCCCGACCCATACCAGGGTGCCGTCACTGGTCAATAGTGGTGGTGTGCCCCCGTAGGGGTCAGGCCAAAAGGCCAGAAGTCTTGAATCACGAGCCAAGAGTAAGCCGCGTTCTGTATAGATATACAGGCCTCCGCGGTTGTCTAGAATGGGCCCGGCTTTTCCCTCCGAAGGAAGATTGAGAGTACGTCTTACCGTGCCGTCGGCATCGAGGGTGAGTACTCTTTTTGCTTCAAGAACCACCGGCCCGTTATCGGCGCCTAGGGCGAGTCCCAGGACGGGGTGTGACGCTTCCACCTGGCGATACTTTCCGGTAGCAGGGTTGAACACGCTCAGGCCATCGGGACCACCGGACCAGAGGATTCCCTGTTGGTCCTGGACCAAAAACCAGCCTTGAGAAGAAGTAGAAACTTTCTTATCGGCGTCAAGACCTCCCCAGCGGGTCAAACTCCCATCGATACGGACCAGTGTTAGGCTATGGGGAGTGCGAATCCAAAAGCCTTCTTCGGGGTCGTATAGGGCTGCCAGAGGTAGAGACCCCAACGGAACGTCAATCTTAAAGCTCTCTTTAGGCGACCATACGGCAACCCAGCCATCGCGCCAGCCAAGCAACCAGCGTCCTGCGTCGCCTGCAACGGGGGCAAATGCGGGCGTAGATGGTCGTGACGTCTGTGCCAACACGGTAATCTGTTTGGCACCTAATTCGAGGGCTGTGACTTTGCCTGACAGCATGGGAACAACACAAACACCGTCTCTTCCTAACGTAGCCCAACCGGCAAAACGCTCGTAGGGTGTCCAGCTTGCGATCTTTTTGCCCTGGGCATTAAGGTAGGTCAGCGTTTCGTCTTCACAGGGAATTAATAAGCCAGTACCCGCTTGAGTCGCCCCCCCTACGAGGCGCCCTGCTAAGGGAATACTTAGCCCTTGCGCCGCCAGACTTGTTGGGGTTGGCAGTGCGAGAAAAATTAGCAATGCTAGGACATTTATAAGGAGGACCTTGAGGGGTTGCTCGGCCTTCCGACGTATAGAAAAACTAACCCTCATACACCAGCCTCACGGCGGCTTCAATGTGCGTTGTCTGAGGGTAAAAATCAAACGCATGAGCATCCTTAAGCCGATAGCCGTGAGCAAGAAAGTACCCTGTATCACGGGCCAAAGTGTCAGGATTGCAGGAAACATAAACTAATCGTTGAGGTCGTCGTTTGACAAGTGCCTCACGGACGAGTGGGGATAAACCCGTTCGGGGTGGGTCAACCACAACATCCAACAGCTGGTTTCCCGAGTGGTCCAGCCAATTTTCGACACGAACGGCGTGAAATTCGTGCAAAGGGCCGACAACATTCAAACGGGCTAAAGTCAGTGCCGATTGGTTTTCTTCGACACAGATTACCCGATCAAAATGAGCCGCCAGAAAAGCACCGAAAAGACCAGCGCCACAATACAAGTCGGCAATGATGCCTCCCCAGGACGCTCTTTCATCCGTCGAGTTTATGTCCTTGGGGGTAAACGACGAGACTACGTAGTCTATGAGCTGGGGAAGCAAGCCAAGATTACTCTGAAAAAAACCCGAAAGTGATAACGTTAGGCGTTTGCCTGCGACGTTGACCGTAGCGGATTTATCCTGGCCCTCAAGCCGCCAACCGTCGCTGGCCACGGCATTCCAACGACCATCAGGAAGCCTTGCTAGGCTTTCACGGACTTCATCGTTGGGGGGGTGTGCTAACAGGGGTAAAAGTGCCTTGTCGACAATGGGGCAATCGACTACAGGGATCACCCGGTGAGAAGCACGGGCCTTAAAACCGCAGACGTTGCCTTCTTTATGAATCTGAATACGAGAACGATACTGCCAAGGCTCACCAGAAGAAAAGTCGAGTTTTTCTAAGTCAACCTTGGCCAAACGATGAAAAGCCTCGCGGACCAATTCGGCTTTCAGCTGACGCTGAGCTTCGATGCCGGCATACATAAAGTCACAGCCGCCACACAAGTCATAGTGGGGGCATGCGGGCTTGACTCGTAGGGGTGATGGTTCAAGAATTTCTTGAACCGAGCCCCAAAGCACACCGCGGACTTTTTGTTCGATACGAAAAACAATTACTTCACCAGGCAGGACGTTGGGAACAAAAACTACACCCGACGGGGTACGAAGAAGACCGGCTCCACCCGAGACGATTTTTTCAACTGTACCGCGTAAAACCTCAGAGTTTGGGTGAGAAATGGCTGAACTCCATGGTGAAGGTGCCGCGACCTTGCGTCATACTACGTAGTCCGGTGGTGAAACCAAACATTTTTATAAGAGGAACCTCGGCATTTATCGCCTCCCGACCGGGATGGCTTTCCATCGAAAGCACGATTCCACCTTTTTGGGTGAGATGGTTGATGACTTCTCCTACAAAATCATGCGGGGTAAGGACCACAACTTTCATGACCGGTTCCATTTGAACGGGAGACGCTTGTCGGGCTGCGTTATCGAATCCCAGGGACCCTGCAGCCTCAAACGCTAACTCTGAAGCCGTGAGCTCATCATATCGTGCGGAGGTTAGCGTGACTTTGACATCGATGAGAGGATATCCAAATAGAACCCCGGAACCGAATGCGGCTTGTACCCCCCGGGAAACAGCTTCTTGATAGACATCCGGTAAGACGGATTTTGAAACCTTCGAGGTAAAACTATTGCCTTCACCTCGGGATGCCGGTTCTATCGTCAGGGTAATTTGGGCCCGGTGCTCTTTTCCAGCCATGGTTCGTTCGTAAATTTCTTCATGCGTCACCGAGGCGGTTACTGTTTCACGGTACGAAACTTGAGGATTCCCCACGCGGGCTTCCACGCGGAATTCTTTTGTAATACGAGTTACCAGAACATCAAGGTGAAGTTCTCCCATACCAGAAATCAGAGTCTGACCAGTTTCTTTGTTTTCTTTGACCAAAAAAGTTGGGTCTTCGAGCATCAGTGTGGACATGACCTGTTCTAGTTTTTCTTGTTCAGAGGTAGATTTGGGTTCAATGGCAACACTGATGACGGGCTCGGGAAAGTGCATTCGTTCCAAAAGTACGGGGTAGTTTTCTAAACCAAGTGTGTCGCCCGTTTGACTTTCTTTAAGACCAACCACAACGCCAATTTCACCGGCCGAAAGAGAATCTACTGGTTCGGGTCGGTTGGCATGCATCCGTAAAAGCCGGTTAACGCGCTCCCGCTTTTTCTTACCGATATTCATGACTTGAACACCTGTCTTGAGGGTTCCAGAATAGACCCTTACGTAATAGTAGATTCCTGTTTGAGGGTCGACATGAACTTTAAAAACCAGAGCTAGAAGATTTCCTTGCGGATCAGGGGTGACGTGAACGTCTTCTTCTTTCTTGGTGTGAAAACCATGAAAGGGGGGCACATCTTCGGGGGCAGGTAAATAGGCGACAACGGCGTCTAATAACGGTTGGACACCTATATTGCGCAACGATGCACCACACAACACAGGAACAAGCTGGCGTTTCAGCGTTGTTTCTCGAAGAACGGTGTGGACGAGCTGGGGCGGAATGGCCTTACCCTCTAAGTACAGCTCAGTCATTTCATCGCTGTAAGCTGACAGAGCGTCATACAGGGCATCACGAGCGGCATCCGCTTTGGCTTGCCAGGGGGCGGAGACCGGCGTTCGGCGGATATCTGTGCCATCAGGTCCATCCCAGTGCAGTTCCTCATTGGTGATCAGGTCGATGACGCCCTCAAATTCATTTTCACGGCCCATGGGAATTTGGATGGGTATGGGGTGGGCTCCGAGCTTGTTACGCATTTCTTCAAGCACGGCATCAAAGTCGGCTCCTATGCGATCCATTTTGTTGATGTACGCGATGCGAGGGACTCCATAACGGTCAGCCTGATGCCAAACCGTTTCAGATTGTGGTTCTACCCCGCTTACGGCGCAAAAAATACCAACGGCACCGTCTAAAACCCGCAAGGAGCGTTCAACTTCTGCGGTAAAATCGACATGGCCTGGGGTGTCAATGAGGTTAATCTGATAATCTGACCAAAAACAGGTGGTTGCAGCTGAGGTGATGGTAATGCCACGGTCTTGTTCCTGCTCCATCCAGTCCATCGTTGTGTTGCCGGAATCCACCTCGCCGATACGGTGGGTTTTTCCTGTGTAAAAAAGGATGCGTTCAGAAGTCGTGGTCTTACCGGCATCAATATGAGCAATGATGCCGATGTTACGTCGTTTGGTCGATGCCATGGTACGATTCTATCAAAGGTTGGGCTAGAACGTCCACTTCACAAAGCGACGTTCAACGCTGTGAAATTGAGAAGCTGTCGTCTTTTAGGGGCGGTTCAGGAGTTTCGAGAACTCGCTAAGAAAACTTTGTTTTTCGAGCAACTCGGGGAATAGGTGGGGGTGGTCTTTACCAGGGACGTAAAGAGCATAGACAGGGAGCCCCGCGCGACCTACTTCATTCAGCCAATCGGCTATAGGCGTCGAGGGGCGGGTAAAATCGGCACGCAACAGCAAAGCCCCAGAGGTTTTGAAAGCCTGTTGGACTTCGGGATCAGCCAGCACACCATTTTCGTTGACCAAACAAGTGGCACACCACGCGGCAGTGGCGTCAACAAAGACGGGACGACCTTCTGCTAACGCTTGTTGGAGCTGCTGGCGAGTGAACGGTTTCCAGCCGGCTGGTAGCGGACGTGAAGCTGAAGTTGCAGACGTTGAGACCAAAGCAGGTGACGGCCGTTGAGAAACGGCTGAGGCGGTAGCAGGTTGGCTCAGAATAAGGCCAACCACAAGGACGATCAGCGCTAGTAAAGAGAAAAACAATCGGCGTATCCAGGGCCGCTTGTTTTTGGTAAGCACATCGCCGCCGGCAAAAAGCAGGGTAAGGCCCCATAACAAGACCAGTATGACCCACATGGCGGACGATCCAGCCAAGTTCTCATAGATCCAGACCATGTACAGCGCGGTACCAGCCAAGAGAAAACCCATAAATTGTTCAAAGTGTTTGGTCCAGGCTCCAGGGCGTGGCAAAAGTTTAAAGATCGCAGGAAAGGCCGCCAAAAGCAGGTCAGGAAGGGCCAAACCTAAAGCGATGGCAAGAAAAAATAGAGGAATGCTCCAGGCCGGTAGCGCAAAGGCAAAACCGAGGGCTGGACCAAGAAAAGGCGCCGTGCAGGGAGCCGCCGCTAAAACCTTGACAGCACCGTTGGCAAAATCTGTGGCAGGTGCGGAACGCAAGGACGGCGCAAAACGGGGGCCAATATCCCATAAACTGAGGGCGAAAAACCAAAAAACGACAATTAAAATGAGAACAAATGCTGGCAGTTGGAACAACCCACCCCAAATCGGTATACCACCGGCAAGCTTAACAGCCGCGGTTCCTAAGCCCAGCAAAAGTAACGAAGCCGCTTCTCCTGAAGCAAAACGCAGTGAAGACAAGCGCTGGATGCGTTGGTTTTCCCCTGATGCTTTGACTACAGCGAGAGCTTTTAAGGAAAGCACCGGAAAAACACAAGGCATCAAATTGAGAATCAGTCCTCCCAGAAAGGCCGCTCCAAGGGCTGCAAGCCAGGCCCAAAGTGGGGGGCCTGAGAACTGGCTTGACGAGGAATGAGCCGTTTGGCCAACAAATTTTTGGGGGTTGCTAGTTAGTGTCGGTGTAGGGGCAAGGTTTACGCGTATGGTGGTTTGAGAGGGAAGAAGACAGGCCCCGTCAATTTGGCAAATTTGATAGGAAAACCGGACTGACCAGTGAGACGGTTGAGGGCCGGGGGGGACTTGAACGGTACGCGATAGTGTAAACCGTCCTTGAAAGCTGGCGTGGCCACGCCGTGTCTGGGGCGTCGAGGTGGTTAGAGGCCCCTCGGCTAGCGGGTGGGGCTGAGGCCAGTCGTTGAGAACAGTGAAATTTAAGAAAGAACTATCAGCATCCTGATAAAAACCCGAGGGAAGCTGAACTTCAACCGTCACAACAGTTTGCCCACCGGGTGGCGGTGGAAGGGGACTGAGGCTAACCTGAACAACAGGTTGAGGTACATTACCAGGCTGGGGAGTCGAGGTAGTACCGAGCGAAAAGGCCGTCGCAGAATTGATGGCAACGACGGCTGATAGGATTAAGGCTAACGACCGTGACACAGCTTGTATTTTTTCCCACTGCCACAGGGGCACGGATCATTCCGTCCCACTTTGGGCTGATTTCTGGTTACAGTAACTTTTTCGCCTTGGGCTTCAGGCCGCTCGTTTCGTTGTGCTGAGTTGGCAAACCCTCCCATAGTCAGGTGAGCGGTTTGAACCGGAATTCGTTCACGCCGAACCGGTTCAGGCGGGGCCTTTTGAATACGAATTTTAAACAGTTTCTTCGCAATGGAACTTTTAATTTCGTCAATCAGGACATCGAACATTTGAAATCCCTCAACCTTATACTCAAGAAGAGGGTTCTTTTGCGCATACGTTCGAAGGTAAACCGCATCCCGAAGGGCTTCCATGCTGTCTAAGTGCTCTTGCCACAAACTATCAATTTTTCGAAGATATTCGGCACGAATAAAAAAGTTTAAGGGTTCTTCACCAACTTCGGTAGCCTTGTTGGTTAAGTCGCTTTCAAGGTAGGCCACCATGTGGTCGCGCAACTGAGCAGGAGATAGTTTGGCCAGATCCTCTAAAGCAATATCAGGTTCCCAAAAGAAGTCTTCTTTAAAGGCTTGCAAGGCTTCAGGCAAGAACTCAGCCATCACATCGGCTTTGCTCCAAGCGGCAACCCGGTCTTCGATAATTTCTTTTCCGGCAATGAGGACACGTGCTTTTAAATCGGGATCGGTGAGGATCGCATCTCGCTGTTCATAGATAAAGGCTCTTTGTTTTGAGAGTACATCATCGTAGTCTAGTAAGTGCTTACGAATTTCGAAGTTTCTGTCTTCGACTTTTTTCTGGGCGTTTGCCAACGATTTGGTTAACCAAGGATGGTACAACGGTTCCCCCGAGGCCATTCCCATGCGACCCATCATGGAGCGTACGTTGTCGTTGGCAAATAAACGCATGAGCGTGTCATCGAGACTGACAAAAAAGAGAGACCGACCAGGGTCCCCTTGACGGCCTGACCGTCCACGAAGCTGATTGTCGATGCGGCGGGATTCGTGGCGTTCTGTACCAATTACCAAAAGACCGCCCAACTCTTTGACCCGATTGTACTCGTTTCGCCAAATTTCGGTTTCGTCGGCAAGTACCTTAAGCCAGGTTTCTTGATCAATATCGGAAGCCACTTTTCTTCGAGCCCGGAACTCGGGGTTCCCGCCGAGCTTGATGTCAGTACCACGGCCCGCCATGTTGGTAGCAATGGTCACGGCACCAACCGCCCCGGCCTCGGCGATAATCAAGGCCTCGCGGGCGTGGTTTTTGGCATTGAGAACTTCGTGGCGAACACCCTTGCGTACCAGGTAATTTGAAAGTTTTTCAGATTTTTCGATGGAAACGGTACCAACTAAAACTGGCTGGCCTTTGGTGTGTGCGGCGATGATTTCTTCGCCAATGGCTTGAAACTTAAAATCCTCGTTAAAATAAATGATATCGTCTTCGTCGATACGGGCTACCGGCCTGTTGGTAGGTACGACCATGACATCGAGGTTATAAATCTTGGTGAATTCTTTGGCCTCGGTATCGGCAGTACCTGTCATACCCGAAAGCTTTTTATACAAACGGAAGTAGTTCTGAAAGGTGATGGTGGCTACCGTTTTGTTATGCTCGGCAATGCGAATTCGTTCTTTAGCTTCGATAGCTTGGTGAAGCCCTTCGGAATACCGCCGTCCATGAAGGACGCGGCCCGTGAACTCGTCAACAATTTCAACCTTTCCGTCCTGCACGACGTAATCGACATCTTTGTGAAAGAGCTTATGAGCGCGCATCGCCTGGGTGAAGTAGTGAATAAACTCGAAATTATCACCGACAAAGAGGCTTCCTTGAATCAATTTATTTTGTTGGAGGAGTGCTTCTATCCGGTTCATCCCCTCGTCGGTAAACATGATGCGTTTACCTTTCTCATCAAGTTTGTAATCGCCCTTCAACAGGGACGGTTCTTCAGGGTAGTCGTTGGTTTTGGCGTCTTTGTCGCACTCTTTTAAAAAGGAAACCAGCGGGTCGACCTCTTGAAATCGTTTAGCCGTGTCATCTTCTACAGGGCCAGAGATGATCAGCGGCGTACGGCTTTCGTCGATCAGAATAGAGTCAATTTCGTCGATGATGGCATACGCATGACCGCGTTGAACTTTGCGGCCCATCTCCCAACGCATATTATCACGCAGGTAGTCGAAACCTAATTCATTGTTGGTGGCGTACGTGATGTCAGCCGCGTACTGAGGTTGGCGGGCCTCTGGGTCCATAGAAGACAGCACAAAGCCCACCGAGACGCCCAAGTAATCGTAGACTGGTTTCATCCATTTAGCGTCACGTTCGGCAAGGTAATCGTTGACGGTAACCATGTGTACGCCTTGCCCCGCCAAAGAATTGAGGTAAGCTGCCGAAACCGACGAAAGTGTCTTGCCTTCACCGGTTTTCATTTCCATAATCGAACCGTGGTGTAAAGCTAGGGCACCAAGTAACTGAACATCGTAAGGGCGCTCGCCCAAGGTTCGTCGAGCGGCTTCACGAACAACAGCAAAGGCCTCGGGAATGAGGTCGTCAAGGGTTTCCCCTTTGGTCAGACGTTCACGAAAAGCTTGGGTTTGGCGCGGAAATTCCTCGGCGGTGAGACTCAGCGCCCAAGATTCCTTAGCATTAATCGCATGTAAAAGTGGTAAAAGGCGTTTTAAATCGCGTTCAGATTTTGAACCGAAAATCAAATTCAGGATATTCATGGCCATGCCTTATCTTACGGGAGATGTCCTAAGCGGTCAACCGATGAGCTCCCAGGATTGATCTGTAGACTCCAGGGAGACTTGATTGACCGGTTGAGCCTCGTGTATGTTGACTATATGTCTTGCCGTAACATTTCTTTTTTGGCAGGTCTTGCCCTCTTGGCGGGCCTTCTTGCGTCGTGCCATCAAGGGCCGCCCGAGCTTATGCCCCGGCAGGAGCTTTTTCACCTTCAGCTAGGTACCTTAGAAGACCAAATGGACTTAATGCTCAGAAATGGTCTTCCTTCACCTGAAAAAAACCGTTTCTTTTACTACCATGGGCTATTTTTGGTGGCCAATGGAAATGCCCGTAAAGTCATGGAGTTTACCAGCTATGGCGGGTTGATTACCCTTTTTTACAACCCAGCAGACAATCCTGTGCCTGTGCAGATGGGAAAAGGTGGTGCCGATCAGGTACAGAACCGCCGCGCTTTTTCTTATCCATTCCGCCATGTTGGAGAAATCGCCGCCGACTCGCATGACCGTTTGTATGTTGAGGATGGAGTTCCCGATGAACGCGTAACTTTTGATTCGGCTTTAAAAACCCGCCTTACCAGTATAGTTCTCAGGTTTAATAAAGACGGTAAACTTCAAGACTTTCTGGGCCAAGAAGGTGTTGGAGGAACGCCATTTCCTCCGATTGACAAGCTTTCGGTATCAACTTCTGACGTCTTAACTGTTTTGTGCCGTACTGGCGCAGGGTGGGCCGCTTGGTGGTTCAAGCCGGACGGAACCCTCGAAGCCAAGGCTTTGATCCCCTGGGATGGATTGCCGAGGTTGTCAGGCGAGCCCCCGGGGAGTTTCGCTGACGCGGAAATAGTTAGACCCGACCCGACTCAGCCGCGACTTTGGTTACAGGTGGACTATTTTCGCCGAAACCAAGACCCTACCACAAAAACGGAATCGGGCATCAGTCTCATTCAAAGCAGGATTCTTTCGTTTGACCCCCAACGTTCAGCCTTTTTGGATGGATTTGCGCTTCCGATCATTGCCCGTGAGCCTTCACGACCGGGCAAAGAAGTGCTGACGGGCGATAGGCCCTTGCAGTTTTTGGGTCTTTCTCGGGCTGGTCTTTTGTTCTTTTTGTCGTCACCAGAAAATGGTGGTGAACGCTTTCTCGTCCTCGACCAGCAGGGGCGTCTCATCTTAGAACGAACAATTGCCTATAGTGCCCACGAAAATTCATGGATCTCGGACTACCAAATTACCCCCAGTGGGGTTTTAGTAGCGATGACCTGTGATGGATCCCAGGTGGATTTTTCATGGTGGCGAAGCGATAAGCTGTTAAATTCTTATGCGCCACTTGCTTTCTAATTCTCAAGCCCTGCAACTCGACGCTGAATCCCGTCAACTTGGTCTACCAAGCCTGTCGTTAATGGAGCAAGCGGGACTGCTTATGTATCAAGCTCTGCTCGAATTGTGGCACCCCTCACCGCAGAATATGGCAGTGTTTTTGGTAGGAACAGGGAATAACGGTGGTGATGGTCTGGTCATCGCGCGGCAAGCACTCCTCGAAAATAAATTTCGCGTACGGTGCCTTTTGTGGGGCGAAGCGTCGACTTCTGAGTGTCAACTTCAGCTTCATCTGGTGCAAACCCTGGGTGGAGAATGTCTGTCGTGGGATGACCCTCGTGCCGAAGCGTGGCTTTCCGGTGCGGATCTGTGGGTTGATGCGCTTTTAGGCGTGGGTTGGAAGGCCCCAATACGAGACACGGCGAGGGAACGCCTGGCCCGTCTAGAAGAGTTCAGAAAAAAATACAACCCTTTGGTAGCGGCTGTGGACGTTCCCTCGGGTCTCAACGAAGATTCCAAACTTTTTCCCGCCAAACTTTTTCCCGACGGACCAGTTTTAACGGCTACCTGGACCTTGGCGGCGGGTTTTGGCAAAAACTCGTGTTTTCACCCCCAACAGAGGCGGTATACCGGGCAGTTGGTCAGCGTTCCTGTAGCCTTTCCCGCGCCACTCCCCCCCGAGACCGTATTTTGGCTCGATGAAGGGGATTTGTCGACCTTGGGTGGCACAGTCCCTGACGATGTTTGGAAGAATACACGGGGTCATGTGGCCGTGGCCGCCGGTAGTCTTGATTACCCCGGAGCTGGTTTGTTGGCTTGTCGCAGTGCGCAGTCTGCAGGAGCTGGCTTAGTCACCTTGGTGAATAACCATGAGCTGGCAGTTCCGCCTTCGGTGATGAGTCGATCGGAAGAACGTTTCGCTGAGCTTAAGTGTTCCGCTATTGTCGCAGGACCTGGTTGGGGCCGTGACCAACAGCGAGAAGTTTTTTTACAGAAACTTTGGCAGGCACCCTGGCCGATGGTGGTAGACGCTGATGGTTTGGTAGCCTTAGCATCGCTGTTACGTCAAAAACGGTTACCGGCCAGGCCCAAGACGATTATAACACCTCATCCTGGAGAGTTGGCCCGTCTGCTGGAAGCCCTCAACGTAAGCCAAGGTACACCGATGAGTTTTCTTGAAGCAATGGAGCTACTCGCCAAGACCGTGGGGGGCGTTGTGGTGGCTAAAGACAGTGTTACTTGGATTGTTTCTGCTGAAGGTAAAAAGGCAGTCTGGGACGGCCGAGAACCCGGATTGGCTACGGGGGGAACCGGCGACTGTTTGGCGGGATTCATGGGGGCGTACTTAGCCCGAGGCCGCTCGATGTGGGATGCGGCTTGTTCTGGGGTGATCCTTCAGGGGACAGCGGGAAAAGCTTTAGCGAATTCAAAGGGCTGGTTTACGGCTGATGACCTCTGGGAAGAAGCGGCACGTTTTGCCTCTTGCGCGTCCAGAGCAAACTCTTTTAGACTGAAGTGAGGAAAACTTATGGTTCAAGTCTATTTTCTGCTTGTCATAACCAATGTCCTTTCGGGAATGGTACTGGCCCGTTCGGCATGGAGAGGGGCACCGCACCCTGATCTTGATGCATTTTTAGCCATTTTTCACCAAAAGTGGGGAACAGGCGCCCTAGGATTGGTGACCTTTGTCACAGGATTTTTGGGCCTGATTTTCGTTTTGCCGGGTGATCAGGTGTTTTTAGGGGACTTAATTCCCTCGCTGACGGCCTTAGTTGCTGGTACGACATTAATTCTTGAGTTTTACAAAAAGGATAGTCCTGAGCGGTTGGCTTCAACTGAAAAGTTAGATGATGTTCTGCTGGCGAATAAATTAATTATTGGTTTCTTGGCCTTAGGTTTTGGAATTCTTCATTTTATTCTTCCTCAGGTTGTGTTTTTGTGAAACGAAAGTCGGTTTGTGGAGTCGCCTGTCAAGATGAAAAGTATTTGGTGGCTCAACGTAAGCCGGGGGGTAGTCAAGGCGGAAAGTGGGAGTTTCCGGGGGGCAAGCTCGAAGATGGTGAAGGGCCTGAAGAGGCCTTGAAACGAGAGTTTGAAGAAGAACTTTCGGTAGCGATCGACGTTTTAGCCTGCTTAGGCAGCACAATATTTCAAAATGGCGAAAATCAATACCTATTAGAAGCTTGGCGTATCAACCTGCGAAGTCGCGATTTTATTCTTACTGAACATCAAACGGTACTTTGGGTCGATCTACCGACTTTATTAACCATGGATCTGTCTGGCTCGGACCGGGATATCGTGAATCTGCTTTCCAAAAACCCCTGATACCGGTTATGATGGCGACATGATTGGTTTGCTAATTCGAAAAGCTTTTTTTGACTTTTGGGACAACTTGGTGCTGGCCTTTGTCTTGAATGTTGTCGCTGATATTGCCGTTTTTGCGGCACTCGGGGGTGCGGCCTCTGTATCCCATTATGGATTGGGAGCAATGATTGCCGTGTTGTTGCCGGGAGTGCTCCTTGTTGCTCTGGTCGGCGGTGTCATCAACCGTTTCACTTGGAATATCTCGCGCCAAGAACGCTTCTCTCTCGGCGAACTGGGCGGGTTTTGGCGCCAAAGTTGGAAAACCTCCCTTTTTCTGGGTGTTCTTGCTCTGCTTTCCTTGGCAGGAGTCACCTTGGGGTTACCCTTTTATGCGGCCCTCCATTCAAACTATGGAGTCATCCTGTTTGGGGTTTTAATTTGGCTTTTGGTTTTATTGTTTTTGTTGGTTCAGTACTACTGGCCCATGAATGCTCAGATCGAACCCCAAGTGGGAAAACTCCTTCGCAAGTGCCTTTTGTTGTTTATCGATAACCCTGGGTTGACAATATTTCTTTTCATTTCGTCGGCCCTTCTGACCGCAATCTCTGTGCTGACGGCGGGACTTTTTCCGGGATTTGTTGGTGTCTTGTTATGGAACCAAACGGCAGTCAAACTCCTCCTTTATAAATATGACTACCTAGAAACTCTCCCCGAGGATCAGGGGCGACGAAAGGTAAAAATTCCCTGGGCTATGTTGCTCAAAGAAGAGTCTGAAAAAGTTGGTAAGCGTAGCCTTAAAGGAATGTTCTTTCCCTGGAAGGATTAAGCCTACCAAAATTCGGTAAGCCTACCAACAATTCAGCTTTAAACTATTTTGTGTGGCCGGTGTTGAGGCATTCTGGTGCTTCATCGATAGCGGCGCACGATGATATCGTGTCCACTTGGTCGCTTAAGACCCCACTTGGTCGCTTAAGACGCCCAGCGGCTCCTTTTCTGCGAAAGCGAGCCACTGGGTTTGCCCAAGAATTTCTTAACTGAGACTAGCTTTTATGCCAATCGGGTTGAACCGCCGCTTGAACGCCCGCACTTAAGCCATAGAGCTTTAAAAATCCAGTCGCGTCATGGTGGTCATAACTAGATTTTCCAAAGCTAGCCAAGTCCTCACTGTAGAGTGAATAGGGGCTTTTGCGTCCACCAATGATAATATTGCCCTTATACAGCACCACGCGAACTTCACCGGTGAGGTACCGTGACGAACTTTCAAAAAATGCCTCAAGATTGACACGGAATGCGGTAAACCATTTTCCTGTGTAAACCAGACGAGCGTAGTCGATGGCCAGTTTTCGCTTGGCTTCGAGGGTATCAGCATCGAGGCACAGCATTTCGAGTTCCCGCAGGGCGGTATAGAGAATGGTACCCGCTGGTGTTTCATACACACCGCGACTTTTCATCCCGACGGTACGGCTTTCGACCAAATCAGAACGCCCGACACCGTTCTCGGCACCGAGTTTATTCAAAAGGTCTAGCAGAGCGATCGAAGTCATCTTTTGACCATTTACGGCGACAGGGATGCCTTTTTCAAAGCTGATGGTCACTTCAGCCTCGCGATCGGGCGCCTCTTGAGGGCTTTTAGTCAGCTGAAACATGGTTTCGAGGGGGCGATTCCAGGGGTCCTCGAGTTCGGCGCCCTCATGACTCATGTGCCAAACGTTCCAGTCGCGGCTATAGATATTGGCTTTGGAAATTTTTCCTAAGGGGATATTACGGCTTTGAGCGTATTCGATGGCCTCTTCGCGGCTGGTAATATCCCATTCACGCCAGGGGGCAATGATGCCAAGTTGGGGTGCTAACGCCCTATAAGTCATTTCAAAACGAACTTGATCGTTGCCTTTGCCGGTACAGCCGTGAGCAACGGCATCACAGCCCTCTTGGAGGGCGTATTTGACTTGGTACATGGCGGTAACAGGACGAGCTATGGATGTTCCCAGAAGGTATTTTCCTTCGTAGATAGCTCCGGCTCTCAGCATAGGAAACAGATAATCGCGGGCAAATTCTTCTTTGGCATCGACGATAAAAAGCTTCGAGGCCCCCGAGGCTTCCCCTTTGGCGCGCACAGCGTCCCAATCTTCTTTCTGACCCACATCGACAGAAACACCGATGATTTCAGCGCCGCCGTAGTTCTCTTTGAGCCAAGGAATGATGATGCTTGTATCTAGTCCGCCCGAGTAGGCGAGACAGATTTTCTTGTAAGTTTTCTTCATAAATTTCTCCTTATTAGGCTAAGTTTTTCTTGAGAACTTTTTCCAACAGCGCACAGCCTTGGGAAAGTTCCTTAGTGGTAACCGTTAACGGGGGGGCTAGACGTAAGACATCGGTACCCGCACGCAGAAGTAGCAAACCTTCTTCTTGCGCGTCGGACAAAATTTGCGACAGCAAAGAACTCCCTTGGGGAAGATTCAGCGCCAGACCTCGCAAAAGACCAAGCCCCTTGACGGCACGAACTGAGGGGTTTGAAGCCTGAAGGCGGTTTAACTGCTCGGTAAAGAACTGGGCCTTTTGGGTTACTTCGGCCAAAAAATCCTGGTTGAGAATAATATCCAAA
The DNA here is from genome assembly GCA_013044245.1 of Spirochaetales bacterium. GTDB lineage: Bacteria > Spirochaetota > Spirochaetia > JABEVK01 > JABEVK01 > JABEVK01. The sequence continues at coordinate 24,615 of JABEVK010000093.1, forward strand.
ACTTTACCAGCAACCGCAGTCGTTACAGGCCCTCCACCGAAGGTCGTACCATGATCCCCAACATGGACTATGTTGTTTACTTTGGCGGGAATTAACGTTGCTGACAGGGGTAAACCACCGGCGAGAGGTTTGGCCAAGGTGACGATATCCGGGACCAGACCTAGCTGCTCGCTGGCAAAAAAGGTGCCCGTCCGCCCTAGACCGCATTGTATTTCGTCAGCAACAATGAGGATGTCATGCTTATGACAAATCTCTTGGAGTTTGGCGGCAAATTCTGGCGTGATTTGGTCAAGACCACCTTCTCCTTGAAGCGGCTCCAAAAATACAGCGGCATAGCTGGCATCGAGACGGTCTAGGTCGTTCAAATTATTAAAACTCGCCGTTTCTACTCCCGGTAAAAGGGGATGATAGGGCTTTTGATACTTTTCGGTGGGGGTCAGCGATAAAGCGCCGATGGTTCTACCGTGAAAAGCTCCCGTAAACGATAAGAGCTTGTGGTGGCCTTCGCCTCGGGTCCGGAGGGCATAAACCCGGGTATACTTGATGGCGGCTTCGTTGGCTTCTGTTCCGGAATTACCAAAGTGAACGGCGGCAAACGCAGGGCCGCCTAAGCGTTCCCCGGTGGCCACAAGCCGTGAGGCCAATTGCAGGGCTGGTTCGGTTGTAAAGAGGTTTGAGACATGGGTAAGCTTTTTCATTTGGCGGTAAGCTACGCGCGCCAAGTCGATTCGGCCATGACCGAGAGCATTGACCGCTATCCCCGAGGAAAAGTCTAAGTAACGCTTTCCTGAACGGTCCCAGACCCAAGAGCCTTTGCCTTTTTCCAGCACCAAAAATTCATCCGCATAGTTTTTAGGAAACGGGGGATGATAAATCATTCGGTCTTTCATAGTTAAACTCCATCATGAATGGTGGTTCCGCTTTCGCCAGCGAGAAGCCGACTCAAATCGCCTGTACTTTGATAGCCACCGATGATGACCCGGCCACACCCTTCTGAAACAGCTTCAGACGCATTGCGAACTTTGGGGATCATGCCCCCCGAAATCACTCCGGCGTCGATTTCATTTTCGAGAGCTTCTTCATCTAACCGCGCTATCACTTGACCATTTTTTAAGACGCCACGGATATCCGAAACATACAAAAGCACTTCGGCTTCTAACGCGACGGCCAAGGCTTGGGCGGCTTCGTCAGCGTTGACGTTCAGGCCCTGACCATCTGTGGCCATGCAGGTCGAATGAATAATGGGCAGGTAGCCTTCACTGCACAGCAATCGGACAAGGCTAGTGTCACAGGCGAGGATTTGACCGGTGCGACAATCGGGTACCCCATCTACGGTAAGGGCCTTGGCTGAAAAAAGTTTCCCGTCCTGACCCCCTAGTCCGACGGCTTTCAGGCCAATTTGTGTTGCCATTCTGACGAGCGAGATATTGACCTTGCCACCCAGAACCATGTCTACGACTTCCATCTCGCCGGGACTGGTGATGCGAAGTCCCGACCGGAACTCTGCTTGATAACCAAGACGCTCGCTCAACGCCGTCACCTCTTTACCGCCCCCATGGACAAGAACGCAGGCGTAATCAGTGGCTTGACTCAAATCGGTCAAGAGCTTTTGTAAAAGCTGGGTATCAGTGGCAACAGCGCCCCCGATTTTAACGATCAGATACGGTTTCATATGTTTCTTTGTATCAGATTTGGTTGGTCCATGGCAGCCCCTCTGTCTCAGGAAAGCCAAAGCGTAAGTTCATATTTTGGACGGCTTGACCTGAAGCTCCTTTTACAAGGTTATCAAGAACACTAGAAATGAGCAAAGCGGAAGGATCCCGCTCGGGGTCGGCTAACACAGCCCCGAAATCGCAGCGGTTAGAACCCCACACTTCACCGGTGGCCGGTATACGGTTAGCGGTATACTGGACAAAAGGCCGGTCTTTGTAGGCGGATTTCCATGCTGCTTCAGCATCGGCCAGAGATTTTCCTGGTTTTAAATCAACCAAAATTGTCGAAGCAATGCCGCGTTTCATGGGAACTAAGTGGGGGTTAAACAAAATTCGGGCTTGTTGGTCTTGAGACTTGGTCTGATCTTCAATCTCTTGGCAGTGACGATGTCGGGTGCCAAGCGAGTAGCCTTGCATGCTTTCGGCCCGTTCCGTCAAAAGGTACTTCAAGTCTGCTTTTTTTCCCGCGCCTGAAATTCCGCTGGCGGCGTTGATGACAGCTCGGGGCTCAATCAAGCCTGTGCGATACAAGGGCAAGAGGGGGAGTAACGAACAAGTGGTGTAGCAACCGGGATTGGCTATGATATCGGCGGTTTTGATGGCTTGTGTGTGCCACTCGGCCAACCCGTAGACAGCTTTGTCGAGCAAATCGGGGCGCGGTGGTTCTTGGCCATAAGCCCGGTGAAAAACTGCACGGTCTTTAATCCGAAAATCTGCCGAAAGATCAATAACAACAGTTTTTCCAAAAAAAGGGGCGCACACCGAAGCACTAGCCAGGTGTGGGAGGGCGGCGAAGACGACATCAGGTTGCTGGGCGACGGCCTCGTCTAAGGTCATAAAGCGGCCATGGCAAGTTTCGAATTTGGGGAGAAAGGCACCAAGACCAGGGTCCTCTTGATCGAGCTTTTCGCCGGGCTTTGAACTCGAGACCGGAAGAATCTGTTCAACCCGAGGGTGGTTTTGAAGGAGCCTCAATAAAAGCATCCCGGTATATCCGGATGCTCCCACTACACCAACTTTCATGTTATACCTCCCATTGTGGCATCAAGGATGCCAGAACCTTCTTAAGATCAAGGAATCGTTGATCTTCTTTTAAAATGATCAAAACCGTGTCATCTCCGGCGACGGTACCCAGAATCGGACCTAGCTCGAGATTGTCGAGAGCCCATGCTGCCGCCTGAGCATGCCCCGGAAGAGTCTTAAGAACAACGAGGTTCCCTGACGCTTCCATACTTAAATACCCACGTTGAAAATCACGAATGAGATCCCCGCGACTCCGATCACTGTCATCGGGCAAACTGTAGACATAAAGTCCATCCGGTGAACTGACCTTACCGACACGAAGGGCTTTTAAATCTCGGCTTAACGTGGCTTGCGTCACATCATACCCGTCAGCATTCAGAAGACACAATAAGTCTTCTTGGCTAGAGACTGAACGGGTGAGGATAATCTGCCTAAGGGCATGGAGCCGCTCATCGCGTTCCTTCATGGAGCGAACTTTAGCATTATTCAACCGCTAATGACAAGGGAAGTATGAAATAAAATGCAATAAAATAGTATAAAGATACATTTCTAAGGATACTTATCTTTTTTTCTAAACTTCCGATAAAAAGAAAAAGGGTAAAGAGATGAGTGCGATTACAGCCGTACCTGGATTCAGTTTGTATTCAGCGTTTACCGCTACAGCTCAGGGTCGAATGGAATTTCCCGTTTCGCCCAGCCAGGCTATCTACGCTCAGTTTCGTTATGTTGAAGGGGTACCCTCAGAACAAGGGGGTGTCTCGTTAGACCGGTTACGAATCTTAGACAGCCTAATTGCCGAGATTAATGCGCACCGAGCCGCGGGAACTCCTCCGGTCCATTTAGAAGCCGGTCACACGGCTAATCCAGAAGCCGCTATTGCCGAATTAGCTCACAAGGCCTGGGAAATGCAAAAATCCTCAGATGCTTTTCACAGCTGGACGTCGTCAAAAGCGTTAGTTATCAACCTTAGCGCCTGAAACTGGCTTGCGAATGCTTTTAGCTATTTTAACCGGGATATTTTATGTAGCACTCCCCTTGGTTGGTGCATATGTCGTCCGTCATCGTTGGCGTGTTTTGAGGGCTTCGGTTTTTGCGGCTAGCCATTGGCAGGACTGTAGCTTTGCGGACATTCAAGGGCCGGTACCATCGTCACCACGAAGGTTTTTTGGACATTTAGAGGCTTGGGAAGGCCGTGAGACCCTTTGGCTGACGGATGGAAAGCTCAGTGTTCCGGTTAATGTCGAAGGAGCTGACTTTTGGTTTTTGCAAACCGAAGACGTTGCCTGGTCAGAGGCGTCGGAGGACCCCCCTCGCCGGATGTTTTGGAAAGATG
>JABEVK010000094.1 GCA_013044245.1 Spirochaetales bacterium
AAAGAGTTAGCGCAACTGATGGTTGGTGAACAGCTATCACCGCCCCGCAAACGCGTTGCCCAGCTACCCGGCGAGGTCATTCTTTCCGTGTCCGACCTCGAAGTTCATGCCGACCACGGAGGCCGCTCGCTGTCTGGATTTCACCTCGAAGTCCGCGCTGGTGAGATTGTGGGAGTCGCAGGAGTCTCGGGCAACGGTCAAAAAGAGCTGGCCGAGGTTTTGACAGGCCTTCGTCCCTGGAAAAAAGGTCATATCGTTTTTCAGGGCAGGGAGTTACGTTCGGCTACTGTCAGGTCTCTCATTGAAGCAGGTTTGGCCCATGTGCCCGAAAATCGCATGAAAAGCGGTCTAGCGGGCAGCCTCAATGTCATCGACAATTTACTGTTTAAATCCTACCGCCTCCCGGAAAGGTCCCGGTGGGGATTTTTACGTCTCAAGAACAACCGAATCTGGTCGCGAGCGCTGGTCGAGGAATTTGCGGTCCGAACACCCAGCCTCGATACACCGGTCCAACAGCTCTCGGGCGGCAATCAGCAAAAACTCCTCCTTGCCCGAGAGATTCGTCATAACCCCCGTCTGATGGTAGCTGTTCACCCCACGCAGGGCCTCGACGTGGGTGCCACCCAAGCCGTCCATGATCTGCTAGAAGATTTACGAAGCGCCGGAAAGAGTGTTTTGCTAATTTCAGAAGATTTGGATGAAGTACTGGATATGTCTGACCGTATTCTTGTGCTTTTTAACGGCAAAGTCGCCGGCGAGGTGCCCCGTGCTCAAGCTGATCGTCACGTCATCGGCATGTGGATGGCTGGTTTGGATCATCAGGAGACACTATGAGACTCTTTCGTTCCTCTTTTACCTTCGAAATTGACGCTTCGGGAAAATCAGCCCCCTGGTGGACTACCCTAGTTTCGGTTGCTCTGGCGCTTGTCGTTTCAAGCTTTTTGATTTTGGTAAGCGGGGCTGACCCTGGTGCGGTTTGGGTCAAGATGTTTCAAGGTGCCTTCGGCTCGTGGTTTGGTTTGACAGAAACCCTGCTTAAAACAATCCCACTTTTGTTGTGCGGTTTAGGGGTAGCCATTGCCTACAAGATCGCCGTTTGGAACATCGGTGCCGAAGGCCAACTCTTGGCGGGGGCGATAGCCGCCACCGGTATCACCATTTACTTTCCGCATCTTCCCGCCGATGTGGCGCTTCCCCTCATGCTGGTCGCGGGTTTGGCTGCTGGCGGTGTCTGGGGCCTGTTGACGGCGCTCCCCAAAGTCTTTTTTCAAGTTAACGAGTTGATCACGTCCCTGATGCTGAATTATGTCGCGTTCTTAGGATTGCAGTTTTTGGTCTTTGGTCCGTGGCGTGACCCCAAGGGACTCAACTTTCCGGGATCTCCAGTTTTTCCTCCCGCTGAAACGATTCCGCCCCTTTGGGACCATAGCCGCCTTCATTGGGGCTTGATCCTCGCCCTCGTGTTGGTTGGTATTTACGCCGTGGCGGTCAACATGACCCGTTGGGGCTACGAAATTCGGCTCATCGGTGCCAATCCCGAGGCGGCGCTTCACGCCGGCATACGGATTCGCCGGCATATTTTGGGTGTTTTGTTTATCAGCGGTGCCCTAGCCGGTCTAGCCGGAATGATGGAAGTTTCGGGGGTGACTCACCGTCTCATGGATAGCGTTTCGCCTGGTTACGGCTACACGGCGATCATTGTCGCCTGGATCGCCAGACTTAATCCGCTCGGGTTAATTTTGTCAGCCTTCCTCTTTGCCGGCCTGATTGTTGGTGGCTTCAACGTACAAACTCTCGGGATTCCGCCTTCGATAGCCTCCATGATTCAAGGAGCCATCCTCTTTTTTGTCATTGGGAGTAGTCTGGTCGGAAAAATCAAGATTCGCCGTACGACGCCTGGAACAGGAGCCTAATATGGATTGGATTACTCAGCTGTTAACCGCAGGCTTATCGGCCGGCACACCGCTTCTTTTTGCCACTTTGGGCGGAATTCTTATTGAACGCTCGGGGGTGATCCAACTCGGTGCCGAAGGCCTGATGCTCATGGGGGCCGTAACAGCCGCTCTGGTCTACCTTTGGACACCGAATCTGGTTCTGACGGTAGCCGCCGTGCTTGTCGTCGGGGCCGTCTTGGGTCTCCTTCATGCTTTTCTTACTGTTTCGCTCCGGGCAAACCAAATTGTCAGCGGTCTTGCGATGACCCTGTTCGGGTCAGGCCTCAGTGCAACGTTGGGCCAAAGCGTAGCGGGTGCCCCCCTCGTCGGTAGCGCACCTATCGTGAACCTCGCTTTTTTCGACAGCTTGCCTGTGGTGGGCCCCGTGCTAGCCCATCTGGATATTTTTACCTGGTTAAGTTTCCTTCTTGTCGTCGCAATGGGTCTGCTTTTCACACGGACGGTCATCGGGCTCAGACTCAAGGCCGTCGGCGACAATCCTGGAACGGCGGATGTTATGGGAATTTCCGTGACCTTTTATCGCTATGCTTGCGTGATGGCTGGGTCTGCCCTGATGGCGCTGGGTGGAGCCGATTTACTTTTGGTGTACTCGCCGACCTGGATTCAGGGGATGACTGCCGGAAGGGGCTGGATCGCCGTGGCGTTGATCATCTTTTCACAGTGGAGCCCGTTAAGGGCTCTCATAGGAACATTATTTTTCGGATTGCTCGATACGGTTGGCTTCAGGATCCAATTAGCCGGGAGCCCTGTTCCGCCCTATTTTCTTAAGATGATCCCCTACGTGGTGACCATTCTTGTCTTGATTCTCGTCGGGTGGAGGAGCCGGCACCGTCCGAGCTCAGCTCCTCGGGCGCTCGGACTCCCCTACCTTCGAGAACAGCGGTTGTAACAGTAATTATTGAGCGGCGGGTGCGGGAATCGTACCCACTACGCCTTTCACAAACCAATTCATCTTCAGAATATCAGCAAGAGGCAAGTTTTCCCCGGCAGGAACGGCGACTTTGCCCGAGGCGTCCATAATCGGACCGGCAAACACGTGTAACTGGCCGGCGATGATTTTCGCCTTGGCCGCTTCAACGAGCGCTTTCACCGAAGCGGGCACATCACTTCCCAGGGGGGCAATCGTTACGGTGCCGTCCGCCAGAGATCCTTCATACGGCGTGTTGGTCCAAGTTTTGTTCTCGACCGCTTCAACCACTTTGGTGTAGTAAGGTCCCCAGTTCCACACCGGGTTGGTCAAATAATTTTTCGGTGCGTAACGGCTCATGTCCGAGTCATTGCCTCCGGCATAAGCACCACGTTCGGCCGCCGCTTGTAGCGTAGCCGGTGAATCCTGGTAGGCTTGCAGAACATCGGCACCCTTATCGAGCAGACTTTCAGCCGCCTGGCGTTCCGTGCTGGGGTCAAACCAGGTGTTTGTCCACACAACGTAAATCTTGGCCTTGGGGTTGACGGTCTGAACCCCTAAAGCATAGGCGTTGATATTGTAAATGACTTCGGGAATGGGGAAGGCTCCCACATAACCAATAATATTCTTCTTGGTCATCTTACCAGCGACAATGCCGGCGAGATACGAGCCCTGATAGTTCTTACCAAAGTAGGTACCCATATTGGGGGCTGTTTTATACCCGGAACAATGCATAAAGATCACTTTTGGGTAGCGCTTAGCCACGGCCAAGGTGGAATCCATATACCCAAAGCTGGTGGTAAAAACAATATCATGGTTCTGAGCCAGATCGGCAATGACATGTTCTGCATCCGCACCTTCGGGAACACTCTGCACGACATCAGCTTTGATTCCCAGTTGAGCTTCCATGTATTTACGACCTTGGTCGTGCTGATAGGTATACCCACCGTCGCCGGGGGGACCAATGTACACAAAGGCCACGCGAGGTTTACCGGGCTGTTCAGGTGCTGGGGCTTTATTGGAACAGCTGAGGGCCAGCAAGGCTAAGACGGCTAAAAGGCCAAAAATTCCTTTTTTCATGAGATTCTCCTTGAAACGATTTATACACTGGAGGGGAGTTACTCTGGAAGAGTCCAGGTCAAGCTCACCGGGCAATGGTCTGAGCCAAAAACCTGGGGGTGAATATTCGCCGCCGTCACCAAGGGTTTCAAAGCGGGCGAGGTCAAAATGTAATCAATACGCCACCCGACGTTCCTGTCCCTGGCCTTTCCAAAGTTGCTCCACCACGTATAAAACCCATTTCCTTGATGAAACAGACGAAAAGTATCGACAAACCCAGCGTCGAGAAAGGCCTGAAACCCCGAGCGTTCTTCGTCGGTAAAACCCTTTTTGCCACGGTTAGGTCCAGGATTCGCCAAGTCAAGCTCGGTGTGAGCGACGTTAAGATCCCCGCAAAAGATCACAGGTTTCTTTTTTTCCAGGTCACGGCAGTATTCTAAAAAAGCGGGGTCCCACTGCTGACGCAGAGGAATCCGCGAGAGGTCCTCTTTGGCATTCGGCGTATATACGGTCACTACAAAAATCTCGTCAAACTCAAGCGTCAACACCCGCCCTTCGGTATTGGGGTTCCCGTAAGGATCGTTGGCGATTCCATACTTTTCAATAAGCGACGACGGCAAATCTGGCCGCACGTCCAAGGGTTTCGTTTTCGTCAAAACAGCGGTGCCCGAGTAGCCTTTACGCTGACCCGGATTCCAAAACACATGGTAACCGTCTAAAGCTAAGTCCACCTCTTCGGGCAGGGCTTTAATTTCTTGTAAACAGACGATGTCAGGGTTTTCGGCGGCAAGAAATGGCAAAAAGACTTCTTTACGCATAACAGATCGCAGACCGTTCACATTCCAAGAATAAAGTTTCATGGTCGGAGTATCCCCGTCTCGAAAACCTCCTGTCAAGAACCCTACTTACCGCTATACTCAACAATATGGAACATCCCAACAGCGATCCACCCCAAGACCGACTGACACGACAGATGGACTTTTTGCTCGAAATCGACAAGCTGAAATCCGTTTTACGTCGGAATCGGCTTGCCGACAACTCACGTCGTGAAAATACCGCCGAGCATTCCTGGCATCTGGTGATGTTTATCGCCGTTCTCGCCGAGTATGTTCCCGGGATTCACGATATTTCCAAAGCCATACTCCTGGGTGCTATCCACGACCTTGTTGAAATTGACGCAGGAGATACCTTTTTTTGGGATGCGAAGGGGTATGAGGACAAAAGAGACCGCGAAAGCAAAGCTGCTCAACGGATTTTTGGTCTGCTACCCGCCGATCAAGCGCAAACTTTCCGTGCCCTTTGGGAAGAGTTCGAAGAAGCCCAGACGCCCGAGGCCCTGCTCGCTAATGCCGCCGATCGCCTAGCCCCCGTGCTCCTCAACACTCATTCTGGCGGCGTGAGCTGGAAAGAGAACGGCATTACCCCGGCGATGATCCGGCAAAAAATGACCATCATCGGCAAAGCATCGCCCCAACTGGGACATTTTCTCGAGCTGTTGATCCACGAAGCACAACAGAGGGGTAGTCTCGATTACGATCGTCCCGGATTGTAAATGGGAGCTCCCGAGCTTCGGTAACGACTAAGAACCTGGCAGGCTTCGTCCCGCAGAATATCCCTTTCGAGGGTGATACCGCGTCTAAGCCACTCGCCTTCCCAATCCTGCGGGAGCGGACCTTCATCAAAGCCCGTTAAAGCCTCGACATCACTGCCACGAGCCCCCTGAACGACATGCTTTACCCCCGACCACAGGATAGCACCATAGCACTGCACACAGGGCTGAGCATTGGTCGCCAAGGTGAGCGCAGGTCGTCCCGCTTCGGCCAGATCGTGGGTTCCCCACGCTTGTTGCGCCAGAAAAAGCGCTACGATCTCGCCATGCGCCAACGAGGTATGCCCAGGCACCACGACGTTCACCCCCACTGACACCAGGGCAGAACTTGCCGATTCCACGATCACCGAAGCAAAGGGTCCCCCGGTTTTTTGTTCCACATTTTCACGCGCTAAAGCGATCGCCAGGCGTAAACGCTCTTGGCTAGAGTTTAAAGGAGTCTTCCATTGTTCCAAAAAAGGTTTAACCCAAAACGGAAGCGTCAAACTGGCTTGGGTGGTAAGTTTAGTCACGAGATTTCCCCCTGGATTGATTTTATCGGAAAACTTCGCAAGAAGAGAAGGTTTTTGACTTGATCTGCTGAGCCAGGACGCTACATTTACCAGTAAGAAAGGAGAACTCTTATGGCGGAACAACGGCCCTATGCCCTCGTGACAGGCGCGTCTTCGGGAATCGGCACCGAAATTGCTCGTGAGTTAGCGACTTACGGTATGGATTTGCTTTTAACAGGTCGGAGTGCCGATCGGTTGGACCAGGTGGCCAAAGAACTGCAAGGTAAAGGGGTAAACGTGCAAACCCTGGTTCTTGACCTCAACACCCCCGGAGCTTTAGACCAACTCGAAACCCACTTAGCGGGTAAGGACCTGGATGTTTTGATCAACAACGCTGGCTTTGGTTGGTCGGGGGCCTTTGCAGAAATGCCACTGGCGCGAGTACACGACATGGTTTCACTCAATATCGAAACCTTGACCCTTCTTACCAGACGGCTCTTGCCACGATTTCTCAAACGGGGAGCAGGCCGCATTCTGAATGTCGCAAGCACGGCGGCCTTCTCACCTTGTCCCACTTTAGCCGTCTACGCCGCGACCAAAGCCTATGTCCTGAGCTTTAGTGAGGCTCTTGCAACGGAACTAAAGGGAACAGGGGTGAGCGTCACCGCCCTGTGTCCTGGTGCCACCAAAACACGGTTTGCCGAAAACGCCTCAATGGATATCGCCAAGTTTTCACGTCACGCTATGACAGCCGACGAGGTTGCACGACAAGGAGTTAAAGCCCTTCTGAAAGGCCGACGCGCGGTCGTCACGGGTGGGGGAAACGCTTTCATGGCCTTCATGACTCGTTTGATTCCCCGATCTTTTGCCGCTAATGCTGCGGGCGCTCTTTTACGTTAAGAAGCTTTTGTGCGGTTCGTTCGCCGGCTCGAAACGCGCTCGACAAGCCCCCGGAATCAAAAAGCTCACCGGTAACCGCGATACGGCCTGGTGAGCCTGGCTTGGTCAAAACCAAGGGTTTTAGACCGTCTCCGGGGGCACGTCGGGCGTACTTCCACCGATGGGCAAGCCATTTATCCGGGCTTTGCACCCACTGGCCGACAAGTTTGGCGGCAGATTCCAGCAGATCTTTAGCCCACAGACTTCGATCAACCTCCAGACGTGCCTCGGACCAGGCTGGGCGCGCCTGGATGACCAGGGCGTTTCCTGAGAGATAGCGACGTTTGCTGGCTTCATGAGAGATGAGCAAAACTTCTCGTGAGGTTTCGGGATACCATACGTCCCAAGCCAGTTCAGGGCCGTTGGCGTACCAGGCCAACACGGTAAGGCTGGGAAGGGTAGAAAACTGCCGCAACAACGCTAAAGAGGAAGCAAGCTGGGGTTCTTCTGCCAGCGAATTCTCAAACACTTCTTGCGTTTGTTCGGGAGCTAAGGCGAGGACGAGGTCGCGCGCTTGAAGAATACCTTGATCAGTAACCAAACTCACACCCTCGGAATTCCAACTGATCTTACGTGCTAGAACACCAGTTTTCACCGACAAGTCTTGTGCCAGAACCTCGGGCCACCGTCTCAGACCCGAAACGAGCGCTCGACGAAATTGGCCCTCTTCAAAAGCCTCAGGCTGACAAGGTAGACCAACCCCTTTGACTTTTAGAGGCCACGGAAGCAGCTCCTCCTCGCCGACAAGCTTGGTTAGGGCCTCTAATTCGTTGGCATCTCCATGCCAAAAGATCGGCCCAAAATCCCAAGGAGGCAACTCTGGGCTTACCGGTTTTGACGCACAGCGCCCCCCGACAGCCAAGGATCTGTCAATAAGCAACGGCTTGAGTCCCGTTTGCGCCGCTGTGCGGGCACAGGCTAAACCTGACAACCCCGCACCGACCACAATAAAATCTTCAATCTTTGGGTTTCTCATGCGCTACGCCCCCTCTGTTTCATTCCTTGCCATTTCATTCCTTTCTATTTAACCCTGCCAAAGATTTTGAAACAAGCTGTTTGAATGCCCAGCAATTTCAGCTTATTTTTAACAAAGGGTCGTGGCCGCGTTGAGGCCTGAAAACCCAAAGGAGCAAAAATGGAACCGCGAACCCTACAAGACTTGGTGGAACTCGATAAAACCCATGAGTGTGAAGGATTTGGCCGTGACCACATCTGCGTTCGCCTCGTTGCGACAGCACACCTGCCGTCTCGGTTTGGTGATTTTCAGGTGGTAGGTTTTACCAACAACAAGGATGGCAAAGAACATGCCGCTTTTGTTCATGGCGATGTGGTGGGGCAAGAAGACGTGCCAGTACGGATGCATTCGGAATGTTTAACCGGCGACGCCATCGGCAGTTTACGCTGTGATTGTCGCGATCAGTTAGAGTCCGCACTACAGTCTCTTGGCAAAATGGAGCGAGGGATTTTGCTCTACCTGCGTCAAGAAGGGCGGGGCATCGGTCTTACCAACAAAATTCGTGCCTATGCGTTACAGGATCAGGGACTCGATACCGTTGAAGCCAATCACGCTTTGGGCTTTGGCGATGATGAACGCGATTACAGTGTAGCCGCCCACATGATAGCCAGCCTTCGCGTTAAGTCGGTCGCCTTGATGACTAATAACCCTCGAAAGATCCAAGGCTTAGAAAATATGGGAATCAAAATCTCTCGGCGATTGGCGCATATCATGAAACCCAACGAGTTTAACGCCTTCTACCTGCAAACGAAGCAGCAAAAATCGGGGCATCTGTTGCAAGAACAAGGCGAACATCCTGAAAGCTAAAGGGAACTACGCATGGATACCTCTACAGAGGAGCTTTTACGCCTGGCGTATGCGAAGATGCCTTTTGGTAAGTATGCCGGCCGGTTCCTGAGCGATCTCCCCGAAGCCTATGTCTTATGGTTTAAAGGAAAGGGGTACCCAACTGGCCTGTTGGGGCAACAACTGCGTGCCCTTGAAGAAATCAAAACTAACGGTCTTGAGTACCTTTTGAGAGAGCTAAGGCAACAGTACCCTTCTCCTTAAGATTCTTTTTACACAAAAAAAAAGCACCGCCCTAAGGCGGTGCTTTTTTATATCGCTGTGC
>JABEVK010000095.1 GCA_013044245.1 Spirochaetales bacterium
AATTTCCATGGAGTGACGTGATTTTTCTGCTTCGTTGCCCATTTTCTGCGCTTCGTTTTTGATCTCAGAGGTGGTGTTGACCAAACCCGTCAGCGACTGGGAAATCATCCGGCCACCTTGTGCAGTCTCGGCAATTTCCACCTGCATCTGTGCCATGGCTTGACTGATGTCCTGAATTCCCGTCAGCAAGCGCTCTATGGTTTGTCCCGTGCGCTGGGAAACCTCTTTTGTGCTTTCGATACGCTCTATAATTTCTCGTAAAGAAAGTGAAATGCTTTTGGAGTTGTGCGCGGTTGCCTCGCTCAATTTACGAATCTCGTCCGCCACAACGGCAAACCCCTTACCAGCATCTCCGGCATGCGCCGCTTCGATGGCCGCATTCATGGCCAACAGTCCGGTTTGTGAGGCTACTTCATTGATGATTCGGGTAAACTCGGAGATCACCTCAGCGGCTTTTGAAATTTCACCGATAGATCCCAAGGTTTGGGCCATGTCTTCTTCACTCTCATGGGCCCAGATGGCCAGTTTGTCCGAAAGTTCACGTTTAGTTTTTGTTGTCTCGTCAAGGTTTTTAAGGCTTACCGCCATCTCCTCTACGGCGGAGGAGGCGTCTGAGATGGCTCGGGCTTGGACTTCAATTTTGGGAACTGTCGTTTCAACAAGTTCGGTAATGCTGCTGACTGCGGTGTTCCCACTTTGTATCGTTTGGCGAAGATCTTGAATATGGAGCTTTATTTGAGTCATGGTGGCGTCCATTTGAACAGTCGTCGCCGACAGTTCTGTGGCGTGGCTTGAAAGTTCGCTGCCTTGTTGTCGTGATTTTTCTGAGCTCTCTTGAACAACCTGGATCAGAGAGCGCAATTTATCCATGAGGTTGTTCAGATGTTTTGCCAAAAGGCCAAGTTCGTCGTGGCCAACCTTGATGACACGGATGGTGAGGTCGCCTTCGGCTCCTTTGCTAAAATTATCAAGAAAAATTCTGAAGCGACGCTGAAGACTTAGGCCCATCAGGATAGTTTCTAAAAGTGCTACCAGTGTCGACGCCCCAATTCCTCCCGCAATTAGCCACGTAAGAATGTTCATGCTATTCGAAATACTATTGTCGGAGTGAGCCAATTCTTGGCTGGTTTCCTGGATCATCGGCATTAAAAGTGCTTGTACATTCTGAAAGGTAAGCTCAGAGGGTCCTTCCAGAGCTTCGAGAGCAATTTTATCCTGTCCGTTCTTCAAAAGATCTAAGACTGTTTCATCAAGATTCAACATTGAGTCTACGGCCGAACCCAAACGCGACACGCGAAAATCGGAATCCTCAAACCCTAGATTTTTGTATACTGCGAGATTTTTCTTGATCTGACTGACCAAGGAGTTCCTCAGGTTCTCGAGGTCTTGGAGTTCCTTGGGTGTACTTGCCGTCATGGACTTGTACATGAGCGTTCTCAGGTTTTGAATTTCGAACCTGAGATTTTCTGTTGTCTGTAAAGCTCCGAGAGTTTGTGTGCCTAGCTGATGAACCTGGTTTTTAAAAGTTCCAAGGGTTTGAAGGGTTAGAAACCCTACCGATGCAAAGATAACAACAGTCAAGACCATGCCGAGGGCAATCTTGGAAACCAAAGAGAATCCTCGTTTCATTATTTTCCTCTCTTACATGGGCTTGGGATCTTTATGGGAAGGGGCTGGAGGACGGCGATGACGGGTTCGCGGAGGTCTTCGTCGAGGCGTGCGTACGGCCCAAACTCGGTACATTCCACGAAGGGCGTTTTCAAGCTCGGCATTCGAAGGAAGCAAGGGCTGAAAAAAGTCCTTCAAGAGGCGGATAGCGTCTTCAAAATTTTCAGTTGTCGCTTTTGATCTCCAACCTTTTGATTCCATCCACGGGGCGATCAGAAATGTCAAAGCGGATGCCCGATCAATTTCTTGAGCACTTTTCACGGCTTCATCCAAGAGTCGCAACCCTTCGAGAAGTTCCTTGGGAGCAGGCTTTAGAAAACCTGTGCGCAATTCTTGGCCCAAGCCCTGCGTTATGAATTCAAGCAGACGGTATTTTGATAGATTCTGAAGTATTTCTGCCGACATGCCGCTAAACAGTATTTTGTAAAACTCTTCAGTGAGGCGGGCGGGGGACATGGAAGCTAACAGAGGAGCTTTTTTCCGGATTTGAGACGCCATGGCCGAAGAAAGGGAAAGCTTACCCGTCGTGGTATATTTGATGCCCCGTAACATTCGAACGGGGTCATCGTCGAAGATCAGATCGAGAGGAATGACGTTGACAAGGCGGCGGCGGCGAATGTCCGCGACGCCCCCCACCTGGTCGATGATATACTGGTCTTTAGGACAGTAGTAAAGGGCGTTGAGTGTAAAATCCCGGCGCTTGGCGTCTTCTTCGAGAGTTCCAAAAACGTTGTTATCGCCTTCGACATTGCTACGAAAGGTCGCTACCTCAATGATTTTATTGTCAGGAAAGTAAACGTGCACCAATCGGAACCGCTTGCCAATAATTCTTGAAAACGGAAGGACCTTTTTGATCGCACGGGGGTGAGCGTCTGTGACGACATCGAAATCTTTAGGCTTTCTACCTAAAAGAAGATCCCGAATAGCACCTCCCACGATATAGGCCTCGTATCCTGCCGAACGGAGTTTGCGCGTGATAAAAAGGGCGTCTGAATCCATCTGATTCAGAGTCAGACCATGCTCTTCTTGTGTATAAACTTCTGCTTGCTTGACGGCTTTGCCGTCTTTAGACTTGGTGTATCGAACTAGCACTGCCTTCCTGCTTTGTGTCGAGTTTAGACTCCCTTGCCGAAAAAATCAACTCAACGGGGAAAATTACATTTTTTCGCCGAAGTCCAATTCTGTTGATTATCGCATTACACCGTTGAGCAGCAAAATCGAAGCTAGAAAGCCTTGTCTGCGAGACGTGCGACGAGCTTGATTCACACCCTAAAACGAGCCTTGCCTCAAATTTTCCGTTGCATCCTTATACA
>JABEVK010000096.1 GCA_013044245.1 Spirochaetales bacterium
AATATCCCAAAAGTACCGTGCTAAGCCTTCTTCCAACCAGGCGGGAGCTTTGGGAACGGCCAACCAAAACCATGACAAAAAGGTTTGAAAGGCCCAGGCCGAATCGTCGCCCGGGTGGGCCACCCCCAAGAGCATGGTTTTTTTAGCCGAGAACTTTAAAGCTAATGGTGGCGAAGGTGTTTTGCCAATCAACGGCAAGACTGAAGCCTCATAAGCCTTTACGGTGGGGAAAAGCTCCACCGAGACTTTGATCGTGGCAGAAGGAATCTGCAGAACTTGTGAATACTGAGATACCAATTCCTCGAGAAATTGAGCTTCTTGTTCCGCTTGAGCTTTTCCAGCAAACGAGGTGATTTGAAAGTGTGTAGACTCTTCGGTTACGGCCTGAGGTTCTGCCGAGAGGGTCGAGATTATGCCACTTGAAAAGAGCAGGAAGGTCCATAACCGCATGTTCGTTCTCCTTACCACGCTTAACGTATGCCGTGAATAGCGACGTCTACGACATCAATTTGCAAACCAGTATAGCGTTCTAAGCGGGATCTGACAAATTCTTGTAAAGATGTTAAAAAACGTGGGAGGTCACGGCCATAAGGGGCGTCAATGGTCAAAGTGATTCGCCACGCTTGACGTTTTTGACTAAGCTTTAACCTAAGAATTTTTAAAGAACTATCAAACTCATCCACACAGTGAAGGATCATTTCCCGTAAGGCAGGTTCTGAAAGGGCGATTTGGCCCGGATTTTTGTTGTGAAATGGGGGGCTGACGACAGTTTTTTCAAAGGATTTTTTCCCGCGGACAAAAAATGAACCTAAAATAATACTGGCATGATGACGCCCCACCTCTAACCGTGAGGCAGGAATGACATGACGGCCTTTGTTTCGCTGGGCTTGAGCCGTTTGAATCTCTTCTTCGGTGGCAACATCTTCGATTCGGATCCACTTGTCGACTATTGACAGGCCCAGGCGTTCCACCACCAGTCGCACCATCTTAACAGAGGTCCCGAGAATCAAGACTTTGCTCGTCGGTAAGCGGCGAAGAGCGTCAACCACTTCTTGGCGATGAAGAGGGTCTTCAAAAACTGCTGTCTTAACGGCGGCAAGATAGTTGGCGTCTTTTTTTGCCGAACGACCAGCTACCAAGACGCCTTCTTGGATTAAAAGGCCATCATCAATGATTAACGGTATTCGATACCGTTCTGCAATCAATTGAGCCCGGAAGCTTTTCCCCGTTCCGCTTTTGCCAATCAGAGCATAGACACGAAGTCCCGTAATGCGTTTTAAAAAAGATTCAAGCAGTCTGGTCATCCTGAGACTATTTCTACTATAAATACAGGCAAGATAAAACTAGGCGGGCGGGGTGTTGAGGCACGGTTTCGAAAGGAGACTAAGGTGTTCGCAAAAATTCTAATGTTCCTGATAGGCTTTTGCGTTTTCGTTCCCGTTGCTGTTTGGGCTGTTCCCCTTCCCCGTGAGATTGTTTCTGTTAGTTTGATGACAGATGAATATTTGGTGAATTTAGTGCCAGCGCAACGGATCTTGGCCTTGAGTCGGGATGCCGATAACTCGGAACTCTCGAATATTACGCAACAAGCTAGGGAGGTACGAGGGCGTGCTCGAATGAATATCGAGCAGTTGTTGAAACTTTCTCCCGATTTAGTCCTTGCGCCAGACTGGGCCGACCAGGATTCCGTTAAGTTTTTGCAGTCGCAAGGAATTCGTGTCATCGTAGTGCCAACTCCGCATACTTGGGCCCAGGTCCTTGCCTTAGTTTCGCAACTGGGGCAAGAGTTGGGGGCTGAGACTCGTGCTCGTCAGTGGCTAGCGAAGTTAAATAACCAGGTAAAACAACTTAAGCGAGTCCGGCATGAGGTCACCTTGAGTAAAGCCCAACGTCCCAGCTTTCTTGAATATGATGAATGGGGTTCCAGTATGAGTAAGGGAACCCTATGGCCCGATATTATCCGGCTGGCGGGAGTTCTCAACGCTGGTGAAAGCCTTCAACCCGGAGCGTGGGGTTACGCTCCCCTCTCCTTAGAAAGGCTTCTTGAACTCAACCCTGACTGGCTAGTTTTGCCCTCAGAGGAAGCACTGAAACAGTTTGGTGAATTATCTTGGCTTAAACATCTCCAAGCTGACCCTCTTTTTTCTCAGTTGTCTGCGGTAAAGCACAACCGATTGCTGTTTTTACCTGAACGATGGAAAACAGCCACTAGTCCGTATATTCTTCAAGCGGCGTTAGCGATTCAGCATGCGGCATATCCGAACTTTTCGTAGCTTTTGGCCACTGGCGGTCTTGTTGAGTATTGGCCTGATCGGGGCACTAATTCTGTCGGTGAATATAGGGCCTGACGGACCTTTGTGGGCGTTGTCGTTCTCGCCTAAACTTTCGAAAGTTGTTTTTTGGGATCTGCGCCTACCGAGGGCCATTTTGGCTTTACTTGTGGGAGCTGGGCTAGCGGGAAGTGGAGCTTTTGTCCAAGGGGTTTTTCGTAATCCCTTGGCTACCCCAGAAATCTTAGGAGTCTCTGCTGGCGCCTCAGCGGGGGCGGTTTTGTTTCTTCTTTTGGGTTGGGGAGGGTGGAGCCTTTGGGGCTTGGGTTTGGGCGCCTGGTTGGGGGCTCTGGTTTCAGCTGGCTTAGTCTTTTTGTGGGGAAGTCGTCAGACCGGTCTTTCGGGCCTTTTATTAGCTGGACTGGCACTATCGAGCCTGCTATCAGCCCTTTCATCCATTTTTTTGTTGATGAGCGGACAACTTCAACTTAGTCACTTTCTTTTTTGGTTAGCTGGGAGTC
Source organism: Spirochaetales bacterium (assembly GCA_013044245.1). GTDB lineage: Bacteria > Spirochaetota > Spirochaetia > JABEVK01 > JABEVK01 > JABEVK01. Next base: position 2,792 of record JABEVK010000096.1, read on the forward strand.
TCGAGAATCGTCGGTGGGAACATGTGATTTTGGCGGCGGTAACAATTTTGCCTGCGATGACGGTGTTGATGCTTCAAGCTGGCCATCTCAATGTGGCCTCATTGGGCGACGAAACCGCGATTTCTTTGGGGCTCAACCTTGAGCGGTATCGGTTGGTAAACTTGATGGTCGTTGCTTTTGCGTCTGCAGGCTGTGTCGCGACGGCGGGAGCTATTGGGTTCATTGGCCTAATGATTCCTCATGCTGTCCGCCTACTGTGGGGAGAAGATTACCGGTTTTTTATCCCTTTGTCGTTATTGTCCGGTGGTTTATTTTTATCCTTGGCAGATACGGCCGTACGTCTTTTGCCATGGACGATACCCGTGGGGTTGTTAACGGCACTGTTGGGAGCGCCGTTGTTTCTGGTGTTAGTAAGAACCCAAATTCAAGGACGGCCTTGATGCCAGCGACTTTGGAATTTGAACAAGTTTTGTGGGCTCCCCGAGGGGTTCCTCTTTTGAAAAACCTTACGGCTACTTTTACACCGGGGTCCGTTACAGCTGTCGTTGGTCCCAACGGTGCAGGAAAATCGAGTTTTCTTAAGGCTGCCGCTGGATTTTTAAACATAAAGCAGGGTCGTATCCTATGGAAGGGCAAAGAGCAACGCTTTTTTGGGCATCGACAAGCCGCCAATTTTCGTCATTGGTGTGGAAGTGAGGACGAGGATGGGCTTACAGTACGATCGGTGGTGGAGGCGGGAGTATACCCTCTAGCGGGACGTTGGCAAAGCCTAACCGAGGCGCAGCTTCAGCGCTTGAAAGAACTTGGAACAACCTTAGAGGTTTTATTGGACTGGAACGACCCCCGTGCTTTTCGTAGCTTTTCTTCGGGGGAACGGCGGTTGGTCCACTTGATACGAACGTTTCTTCTTCCCGCTGAATTGTACCTTCTCGATGAGCCGGGAGCCCCACTGGATTTGCGTCATCGGCTTTTACTAGGAAATTTACTCAGACAAACCGCCGCACAGGGAGCTACGCTTTTGGTGAGCTACCATGACCTAGCCGAGGCGTTGTCTGTCGCCGATCACGTGATTGTCTTGGAACGCGGACAAGTAAAAATCCACGGTAGTGTGAAAGAGCTAACTCCTGAATTGATAAAGTCAGTTTGGCGGGTGCAAAGTCCAGAAACGGGATGGACATGGGCGTCACTTGAGACTAAAACCTAAGGAAAAAGCATTGCCGAGGACCGGAATCGAACCGGCACGACTGTTTCCAGTCGAGGGATTTTAAGTCCCTTGTGTCTACCAATTTCACCACCTCGGCGGGTGACGCAATAAACACACAATAACGTAGAGAAAAGGAAAAGTCTAGATGAATCAATCAGTTCGTTTAACCGATAGTCACTGCCATTTGCTATCGATCGTCAAAAAAGGCGGGGATATTGCTCAAGTTTGGGCCGAATTTCTGGCCGCTGGCGGAACTTGGCTGTTGGATGTGGGCATTCGTGAGGATGATGTCGACGAGCGCATTGCTTTAACTTCCTTGGGACCTCAATTGCGCTTTTCCTGTGGGGTTCACCCCTCGGAAACGGCAGATTTACCAAACTGGGACCGTCTTGTGAGCCGCTTTCAGAATCCCCTTTGTGTCGCAGTGGGGGAAATAGGCTTGGATTGGTATCGAGGACGAGAAACAGAGTCTCAACAGCTCCAGAATTTTATTACACAACTTGAAATTGCCGAGCAAGTCGGACGTCCGGTTATTCTTCATGTGAGGGAAGCTATGAAAGAAGTATTGACCGAGCTTAAGCGACATCCCCGAGTCCAGGGTGTCTTTCACTGCTTTTCGGGAACTCCTGAAGACGCGCAAGAGGCCCTCAATCTCGGGTTTGCCCTGAGTTTTGCCGGGAATCTTACCTATAAAAGTTCAGAGACTCTACGCCAGGCTTTAAAAATTGTTCCACGGGAGTCTGTTTTGTTTGAGACGGATGCCCCCTATTTAAGTCCTGTACCTGTTCGTGGCCAAAGAAACGAGCCCCATAATGTTCGTCACACCATCAATTTTGCGAGCGAAATCCTCAAAATCGACCCGGCTGAGCTATGCGATCAGACGACACAGAACTTTGAAAAACTTTTTGCTCCGGTTCTTATTGCTGGAGAATAGTAATTTCTACACGTCGATTTTGCTCACGACCCTGAGGGGTTGCATTAGAGGCAACGGGATCACGGGCACCTCGTCCTTCATAGACCAGGGCTTTGTCCGGGATTCCTCGTTTTTCCAATTCGTGAACTATAGTCAGAGCCCGACTCCACGATAACTTTAATTCCCCTTCGGGATTACCAACGTCAGCCGTATACCCAACAACTCGTATTGTTCGTCCCTTCATGGTTTTTAAAGCATTACTTATGGCTTTTAGGCGTTGATCCTCTCCGGGAAGGAGGATCGCTTGATCTGGTTCAAAACCAAGATTGTCAAGAACTAGCTTTACCCCATTTGACGTCGATGTTACGCGAACGTTGGGGGCAGTGGTTTGTAATTGTTTTGATAATGTTTGTGCAGTTTGAGGAACCTGGTAGGGGTGGTCATAAAAAAAGAAATAGAGATGAAACCCCTCGTTGCGCAAGATTTTTCCATCGTGAGCCCAGGAATCGTTAATACGACTGAGACCAAACAGCGGTTGTCGTGTAACGATATCGTAGTAGATGGTCGTTGAGCGTAGGCCGGTAATTCCTGGCGCGTCAAACTGAGAACGAAGCGAAACTTGGTAAACTCTTTTTCCTTGGTAGTCAGCCTGTCCCATGTAGGTACAAAGAAGCTTAACTGGGAGGGCAACCGGGTTAGTTTCGCCTAAGTCGGGCACAAGAAAGGCCTTAGTGAGCCAGGATTGTTGCTTTACAAGCTTTTCTGGTAAGGCTGGCGGAAAATCCTGATCGAAGGAAAAGGTTCTATTGGGTTCATAGCGCACCGTTTCATCAAGCTGAAGAGGAATTTCATGATCAAGATTTAAACGGCTTTCCTGCGCTAACATATGGTGTACAAGGGGCCCTTTGGCGTTTGGCGTCCACGTCACCGAATCAAGACCGTAAAACAGACCTGCATAGTGTCCGTCGACGAAACGTCGTTCATCATAGCGTTGAATAATTTTGGCTGGTATGCTGACTTGAGCAGAGATTGGCCAAGAAAAGATCAGGCCGAATACGAGAGGAAGAATGCAATAAGCCAACCGCCCCAAAAAATGGTTTATTTTCTTCATCGTTAAAGCGATCTAGGGTGCAAAGGAAAATGCAAATGGAAGGTTGTTCCCAATCCAGGGGTAGATTCCACTTGAATCGAACCTTGATGGGCTTCGATAACGTTAGCCACGACAAGGAGTCCCAGGCCCGTTCCACCAGCTTTCGATGCCGAGAAAAACGGCTCAAATAATTTTGCCTGTACTTCTTCTGACATGCCTTCACCGGTATCTTGAACAGAAATAAGAACGCTATCGTCGGTTAAACGGCTACGAATGGTTAAAGTTCCCCCGTTCCGCATCGCTTTTCGTGCGTTATCCACTAAATTGCTTAAAGCCCGTAAAAGGCGATCATGATCAGCAAGAACAGGCTCGTAAACTTGGTTGTCAACCACATAGGTAATTTCATGCCCTCGCGCCAACGAGCGATTATTCTCGACTATCTTATTGAAAAGCTGATCAAGAAAGACAACGCCCAGATCGAGACGAATATTCCCGCGAGAATAATCAAGAAGTTCCCCTACCATTCGGTTCAAGCGGTCGATCTCGGCTAAAAGTTTTTTTACCATACTTTGAAGCCGTTCCGATTCCGGGAGCGCTACCGAAAGCATTTCAGCATATCCTCGAATAATTGAAATAGGGTTCCGCAAATCGTGAATCAGCATTGAAGCAAATTTTCCCAACGTTGATAATCGTTCGCTACGAATTAATTCGGCTTGCGCTGTTTTCAGATCCTCGTAGGCCTGTTCGAGTTTACTATTTTTTTGGCGTAGGCCGTATTGAAAAGTCTCATTACTAACGCGGACCATCTTTGAAACGGTTTTCATGATAAACAATGCAACTTGAGGGTTTTCAAGGATGATTTTACGAAAAGGCAAACGATCAAGATACAAGACGTGGACACTAGTAACCGTTTTTACGGTGGCGCTGCGAGGAAGTTCGTCGATCAGAGACATTTCTCCAAAGGAGGCACCCGCGCCACGGATTGCCAAAATGTCTGCATAGGGCGAGTCGTAGTCCTTCCAAATTTCAACCTCACCCTCGAGGACGATATAAAACTTATCAGGAGCATCCCCTTCACGAAAAATAACAAATCCAGGATTAAAGTGTTCTTCACAGCACTGGTCAAGAATTTTTTTGAGATCTTCGACCGGAAGATCACGAAAAAGCTCTAGGTTTTGAAAATGCTTTAAATAATCACCAGTCATGAACGCCTTCTTTTCTGGGCAGTATTGGATACAAAGAAAAAAAGAGGAGGCTTTAAAGCCTCCTCTTCAAAACCCGACGGTAAAAATTTACCAGGCATCACTCATGTCGTCAGGATCACGGTTGTTTTCGGCGAATAAATCAACGACAGCTGTTAGGTCATCAAAATAAATGTAATACGTCCCATAGGTCTGCGAAGGATCAAACTCGATTTGCAATTCCTGGACCGTAATGCCTTGGCGATCATTGTAACGGGGATCGGCCTGTCGAATATTAGGAGGAATGGCCGCCGTTAACTTTTTCCACCCGGTAAAAGCTAGACTGCCCATATAGATTTTCGCTAAATTGCCAAAATGGTCAGTGACAATCAGGTACAACTGGTTGTTCACGTTACGACCAACAACCCAAATCGATACGGTCTTGGTTATTCCAGGGATAGGGATGGGGCGGATGGGGATAATTTCGGCATTGGTCACGGCTCGATGAAGAAACTCAACCTTAACGCCTAAAACGTACTTATCACTTTCTTTGACATCGCCGGGAATGGGCTTACGTTCCGCAGGGGCACCCTCAAAACGACGCAGAAAGATTAAGCCGTCGTCACGAGGCATTTTAGCTTGCCAAAACCCATCATCCTCAAACTTATCGACAGAAACCTCACGTAAATCTTGCTGAGCAGAGTTAATCCCGATTTCAGCAGGTTGAGGCGCTGATACAGAGCTGTTATTCGAGGCGACCCCTGTAGCAGATTGAACGCCTCCAGAGTTTTGGGAGGAGCCTTGAGACGCCCCAGTTTGAGAAGCTGACTGAGCCGTTGGCTGAGTAGCATTTTGCGCGGGCTGCTGAGCTGTACCAGCAGCAGCTGTATTTGCTGGCGCCGTGGTAGCAGTTTGACTCCAGGCTAACGCTGTTATTCCTGTCAGAACAAAAATAATGGCAAGTTTCTTCATGGCTTACTTCCCCTGTTGGTTTGTGGACCAGTATTTTGCGACAACGGACGGCTGAGCCAGGTCCCGGCCATCAAAGGGTGTCTGCTGCATGTCAGTGAGAATATTCAGCTCTTTGAAATACACGTAGAAGTTACTGACACGCTCGGTGGGATCGGTCCGGACAACCATATCCGTCAACGTCAACCCTTTGTACTCGGGAAGATAGCGCTGAACTTGTGGAATGTAGCTGGGAACATTGACCTGAAGGTTTTTCCAGCCTGCAAAATCCAGACTTCCTACGTTTAGAACGTAAGGAATTCCGTCAGCATCTCGAAGGTGAATTTCAAGAGTGTAGCGGTAATTGGAGCCCCAAACCCACAAATCAATTCTCTTTACAATCCCCGGAAGCTGAATCGGGGCTGGCACGGGATTGCCATACGAATCTTTTTTGTTGGGGTTAGCGGGATAAAGTTCAATAAAATTGTAGCCCTCTCGATCAAAACGTCCATTGATACCTAAACTTTGAATATTTAGATGATCGGGATTGTTGTAAAACAGAGCTTGGGGCCAAGCGGGAACGTACGTCAAGCGTGGGTACTGAATGTCGCCGATTTTGCTAGCGAACTTACTTCCTCTGGCAACCCAAATACGATTTTCCTTGTACTCTTTCCCATCGATATTCCAGACGCGTTGATTGGGATCGTTAAAAGTATCAATGGTAATCGACTCAAGTCGCTGGGAAACCTGGTCAGCCCATATAGGGGCTGAGTTCCACGCCAACAGCAACGTCAGACCCCATAAAAGTCTGGCTTCTTTCATGGTTAACTCCTCCGAGGGGTAAAAATACAGGGCAAACTGAATTATATAGGACGCCTAGAGGCTTGTCAAACAATTAGGAGTGAAGCTTAACGCTTTTCCAGGGCAAGTTAACCAGATCGTGGGGGGGCGAACTCAAGGATTGCTGAAGTTTTTGGTAGGCAGCCCGGCCGTCGGGGCACACGATAACGGACCAATCGGGGTTAGAAACTGGGGGAACGAAAATTCCGAAGCGAGCGGTTGTTACAGGTAATCGTGGTATTAAATCTGCAGAAGAAGGGCCGAACAAAAGAAAAATCGCGGGGGTTTGTGCGGGAATATGCCCTAAAAGAGCTTCGGGGGCGGTTTGTTGTGGTAAAACAGTAAAAAAGGTCAGGGGTGCATGCGGTAAAATTTTTGACCAGCTAGTTAAGAGTGCCTCACGGTCATCTTCGGAGGATGAAGCCCCTACGAGTGCAAGGGCGCTAGCAAGGTGACGGTTTTTCGACCATGCGGCTGCGGTTTTTCCCAACAAAGACCAGCCTTGCGTTGTTGACCAGACAAGGCGGTTGGCCCCGGGAACGGTTGTCGTCGTACCCGGAGGCGCTAGCCAAAACCAACGAGTGTATGGGCTGAGCTTCTTCCAAGCCGAGATTTGACCAGCGGTGGGGCGAAACGCAAGAACGATGGTCTTCCAGTGTACTCCCGGACGAATCACGAGCGCTTGGACGCTGTTTTCGATTTGGTTGGCAGACAGAGTTTCGACCGCCGCCCCTGTCCAAAAGGGTTGGTCGTACCAGCCATGGGCTACAAATGACGTTGCCGCCAATTGGGCCGGAGTCGCAAAGTAGCCATTCTGGGGTGAACAGGAAGCAAAGAGTAGAAGAACCCCCACGGCTCCTAGAAAATCTTTCACCGTTATAGACTAGATTTCTTGGAAGAATTCGTCAACCGCTGAATCCTTTTTCTTGCTTTTCACCGGGCATCTCGCTATTCTCGAAACAATAGCATGGAGGTAAAGCATGCGAATTTTTCCTGTGATCGCTCTGGTGGCTTTGGCGTTGGCATCCTGCGCCACAGCACCACAAAACTCCCCCTCGCAGGCGGCACCTGTGGCCGCTCCTACTACCTATAAGGAGGCTCTGCCAGCACTCGTGAAAAACTTTTTTGCGAATGGTGATGTGGCAGGGTGGGTTCAAACCACCTATGATAGCCAGGGTCGAGTTACCTTACGCGAAACCTTTAACGGAACGGGAGCTTTGCTGGAACGTACTACGGGCAGTCAAAAAGAAAACGCTTGGCGGTTGACAACTATCAATATGCAATCGGGGAATTTGGTAGATTATGAAGACATTATCTACGACGCCCAAGGGCACGTGCTGTCCGAGACTTTTCTCAATGCGAAAGGGGTCCCTCAATCTGCTAGTGTGTACCAATATAACAAGGACGGTCAGCGGACTGAGTGGATTGCTAAGACGGGAGACTCAGGGATACAAGCCCGAACAGAGTATATATTAGATGCCGAAGGGCACAACGTTAAAACCGAAGTCTATGATGGTGGCAACAACCTTCTTGACGTGTTTGAATCTACTTTTGATCCTCAAGGGAACATTTTGTCGACAAAAGGGACCGACTCTTCAGGAAATTTGATCGAAAAAACCCTCTATACTTGGGACAATGGGCGGTTGGTTAAAAAGGAAAGTTATGTTCCTTATTTGAGGACTTGGGACTATACCTACAAAGGAACCAATACCGAACCGTCAGACATTACCATGTCAGTACGAGGAAACGTAACGGAAAAGCAGGTGCTAACCTATACCTGGATTACACGGACCAAGGGTTAGTAAGGAAAAAGCTGAATGAAATTGAAACGCTACATAATTGCTCTGGTGATGGCCACAGGTCTTGTTCTGGGGGCCTTTGCTAACGAGAAAACAGCTGTTTGGGAACGCATCTACAAAAATGCCATCAACGATGACATGCGCTACGCAGTGCTTTTAAATATCCAAGAACTTCATGATCCCAGCTTCTCTGATATGCTGACGCAGGCGTTAGCTGATCTGGTTTCGAGTAGGATAGAGTCTTCAGATTTGCAAAGAACAGAAAGTAAAGTGCGGTTGGCTAGCCTGCTCATCCAGGAACTGGGACAGCTGAATGCTGTAGCTGCCGCTGACAGTATCTTTGCCGTCTTTCAAGAAAGTGCCAATCATCCGTTTCTGCAGGCCGAAGCTGCTATGACCTTGGGTCAGCTTCATGCTGTTCAGTATGAACCATTTTTAGTGAGGGCGCTCAATGATAGCAACCTGGCTCCGAACCCTAACGATTCGCAAGCACAAGAAATTGTTGCCTTTGGATTGGTACAGGGCTTGGCGCTCATGCATGATATTCGAAGCTACGAGCCAGTGTTTTATGCGTCGATAGGTTGGTACAGCCCCGAGCGGAAGGTTAAGGAAACGGCGGCAGCACTCTTAAAGACCATTGTAGCGGATCCCACAGATGTTCTTGTCAAAATCATTAACACGCAGACAAACTACAAAAAAATGCTGTATGCGCTGGATGCTGAAAATGATTCTTCGGCATCGCCCGCGGCAAAAAACAAAACCGCTTTAGTGGCGATGGAACAGGGTATTAAGTTTATTCCCAATAACTTGCAAGAGTCCTTGCAATTGGCCAATTTACGGGGAAAAGCCTTGAGTATGCTCATTCAGTATCAGGATCACTCGGCTGATGCCGTTAAATTGTACCGTCAGGAATACCAAACGGCAAAGTCTGCCAATCAGCAAAGTGAAATTTTAACGATGATCCAAGCGCTGGGAATCAACGCCAGTCCCGCCGCTGCCGGTTATTTGTCGGATTTGCTAGGACATTTTAACGATATGTCAACAAACGGCTTAATGCTAAGTGATTTTGATTTACTACAACTCAAGACCGTTTTGTGGGCGATGCAAAAAGCTCGCAATCCTTCGGTGCGTCCGGGGTTGTTACAGGCTCAGTTTTTGTATACCCCCGCAATCCAACGGGATGTTAAAGATGTGCTTGCGTCTTTACCGGCTAACTAATGAAGTATTGACTTAACCTAAACAAATTGCCGTTCACAAGAGTTTTTAGTGAACGGCTTTTTTTTAGTTGATTGCTCGGACCCTCAAAGGTGCATAAAATTGTTCCAGGTAGAACCAGGTCCCTGCCAAAGCTCCCGCAAGAAGAATCCAGGCCGCCCAGGCCCAAGAGGTGTAAGAAAGCACCACGAGGAAAGGAATCAAAAGGCCTAAACCGATAAAGGCGCCCAGCCACAAAAGCGGTAACCTTTTTTGTACGACCAACGAAAATTGTAAATAGAGGATTGGCCACCAGACTAACTGTAGACTCCAGGTCATCGGAGAAAAGAACAGTTCTGGGGGTCCAAAAGCCGCCATTGTCGTCAGAAAATCCGAAAGCCCCAAAAAGGTGAAGTACGACGCGATCCAGAGGGTAAGGCGTAACAAAACAAGACTTTGGTCGCCTTCTTGTCGGTGCCGCCAAAAGTATGCTCCGAAAAGCAGAGCTGGTCCCAAAAAGCTATTATTGAACCAGACGCCCCAGAACATCCCTAAGAAATCTCCCGTAAAAACACCCCATTGCCGAAACGGCATGGTGATCAAAACGGCACCCAATCCCCAAAGGATACTCGAGGAGTAAAACAAAAGCGGTTGGGGCGGTCGAACACCTTCCCAATAGCGAAAAACCAACAAAAAAGTGATTGTTGGCAGGCAAACAAGTAAGAAAAGGTTCATGTCTGCATCCTGACATGAGAGAATAAGCTTGGCAAGGTGGAAAACGGTGGTTTTCTCTTTCTGTTATGGACAAAACGTTCGGGCTATGCTAGATTCACTGACTGAATCCGTACAAACGAAACTTGCGTGGAGGGATATGTCGACAAAAGAGAAGGATTTTCGGATCAATGACAAGATCCGGGTCAAGGAAGTGCGTCTTATTGGCGGAGAAGGTGAACAGAAGGTAGTTTCCATTGCTGAAGCGCTACAGATGGCGAGGGAAGCCAACCTTGACCTGGTCGAAGTAGCTCCGAACTCAGTTCCTCCTGTTTGTAAGATTATGGACTTCGGCAAGTTCAAGTTTGAACAGGAAAAAAAACTTCGTGACGCCAAGAAAAACCAGAAGATTACCCAGTTAAAAGAAATTCGGATGCAGCCTAAAATTGAACGTCATGACATGGAGTTCAAGGTTAAGCACATCAAGGATTTTCTTGAAGAAGGGGATAAAATAAAGGTGACGGTGAGGTTTCGCGGAAGGGAAATGGCTCACCCGGAACTTGGTAGAGTTGTTTTAGAAAAGGTCTTGGAAATGCTTGAGGGTGTTTACGTCGTGGAGAGCCCCACAAAAATGGAAGGCCGCTTCATGTCGGTGACGATTGCCCCCAAGGCAAAAAAATAGGAAGGGGAAACTGATGCCCAAGATGAAGACCCGGAAAAGCGCTTCAAAGCGCTACAGCTTGACAGCCGGCGGAAAGGTCAAGTTTAAGAAACTCGGTTTGAGGCATATTCTGACAAAGAAAAGCCGCAAGCGAAAAAGAAATCTCGGACGACCTGGGATTCTGTGCGAGTCCGAGGCTCGCCGCGTTAGAACACTGTTGCCTTACGGTTAAGGAGAATTTGAAATGCCTCGAGCAGTAGATGGAACCAGGCGGAGTGACCGCCGTAGAAAATATACAGAGATTACTAAGGGTTTTCGTGGACGTGCGAAGTCTAATTTCCGAACAGCGAAAGATGCCGCAGCAAAAGCCCTTCACTATGCTACGCGTGACCGCAAGGCTAAAAAGCGTGATTTTCGTCGTTTGTGGGTGACCAGAATTTCGGCGGCAGTACGTGCCGAGGGTTTGACCTACTCACGCTTTATTCAAGGCTTGAACAAGGCTCAGATTGCTTTAAATCGTTTGGCCTTGTCCAATTTGGCGATTGAAGACCCTCAGGCCTTTGGGTCAATCGTGACGAAAGTTAAAGCCGCTTTGGCCAGCTAGGGGTTTTTGTTATGATTCACATCGACCAGGTGCGAACCTTAGAAATTAAAGTCAAACAGGCCGTGCAGTTAGTGATGCACCTTCGGCATGAAAATGATCATTTACGGTCTCGTTTGGCGGACACTGAGGTTCGTATCCAGGAGATGGAAGAGCTCCTTGCCGCTTTGAAATCTGCTCAGACGCAAATGGAAATCGGCATTCAAAGTGCTTTAAATGACTTGGGACAGATTGATACAAGTTCCCCCGTTGTCGAAAACGAGGGGGACTTGACTCAGGTTTCTGCGCTTGACGCTTTGCCTGTAACCAACCAAGCGGTTTTTGAGCCCATTGAGGACTCCTTTGAACCCTATGCCTTTGAATTGCCC
>JABEVK010000097.1 GCA_013044245.1 Spirochaetales bacterium
ACCCCAAACGTCTCCATGCGGCGCTAACAATTTTGACCGCCGTTCGACTGGTCAAAGCTACCCATGAAAACTGTGGTGTCTGAGACAAGGCCCGATCGATCTCCTCAGAAGGCAAGGGTTCCAAGCTGATAAGCGGCGCATGCCAAACCCCTCGCGGCCGCCAAAACCGGCTGGGGTCTGTGCCCGCATACCACGTGTGCGGTGGTTGATCAACATCCTGCAGTTCTGGCCAAAAAACTGGTTCCGCCTGCGAATCGGGACTTCGGACGTCCAAGCCCCCCCAAAGGGCGCGAACGTCCCCACGGTTGGCACGACAGGTGACCGCTAAGTAGCCTTGAAGGGGGTGAGTTTCAAACGGCAAAAGGGCGCTGATACGATGGGTGAGCCCCAATCGCTCCAGGGCGCAAGCGGCGACAATCAAAGCATCGATTTCGCCCCGGTCAACCAAGGCCAAACGCTGTTCAATCGTCCCTCGGATCGGAACAACGGTTAAATCTGGGCGGGCAGCCAACAATTCCGCCTGCCTCAAGGGGGAAGAGGTTCCAACGCGGGTCCCAGGGGGGAGTCCCTCAGGAAAGGCGATGGGTCCAAGCTCTTTCCGGCAAGCCAAGGCATCCGCACCCGTTTTTGGTGTTAGTAATGCCGCTACCACAAGGCCTTGGGGAAGCGGCACCGGCAAATCTTTCGCCGAGTGAATGGCAAAGTCTGCCTTTCCCGTTAAAAGAGCCTCGTCAAGTTCTCGGGTAAACAAGTCAGTCGGCGCTTGCCCGCCTAAAAGGCTCACCTCCTGGTGACGATCCCCCCAGCTAGAAAGATACGCTATTTCGAACGAAGGTATTGCCGGTGTCCGGTTAACCCAGTACTGCTCTAGCGCACTAAGGGCTTCATGTACCTGTATCCGCGCCAAAGGGCTGGAGCGGCTAAGTATTTTGAGCAATCCTGCCATGCTAGACCGCCACAACCGAAGCCCTGTGAAAAAACTTTCGGACTTCCTCTTGAATAATTGTCTCTGCCGCCGTGATTTCAGAAGCTCGATCTTTAAGATTCTTTGACGCTTCCACTTCAAGGTCGGTGACATTGAACAACCTCACGCCTGGTAGGCTTCCAATCTGTGGATCAACGTCGCGTGGCACCGCCAAATCAAAGATTCGCTGCGGACCATCGGAAGGAAAATTTTGCACGGTTACGAGAAAACCAGGGGCGGAGGTGGCACTGATCAGAACATCCTGCCCCTGCAAGAGGGGAGAAATGTGTTCAAGAGCTACCGGTGTACCACTCCCCCACTCCCGACAAACCGCTTCAGCTTTAGCCAAAGTACGGTTCACCAAGCTAAAGTTCCGATTCCCTCGGTCGTGTAAAAATCTTAAAATGCCTAAAATTAGTTTATTGACTCCTACAGCAACTACCTTGAGCTGATCAATTGGGGTAGAACCTTCTGCTAACAGACCAGCCACGATTTGGGCATGACCAACTGCCCCCCGGCTGAGGCGGGTTTCTGTCCTGACACGCTTGCCCACACGGAGAGCCGCCTGAAACATCTTGTGGATTCCGCCAGAAAGAGGACCGGCGAGACGGGCTTCTTCGTACGCACGTTTAACTTGACTTTGAATTTGATTTTCACCGAGCAGGGGAGATTCCAAACCACTCACCACTCGAAAGAGGTGCTCAAGGACGGCCGGTTCGGGCAAACCTTCGCCTTCGTAGACCTCTACCCTGTCGCATGTCGATAAACTAACGCGCGCCAGGGGGTGATCAGCCACACCTTCCTTGAGAATTTTTTCACGCTCTTCTAACGTTGAAGACGCATCGACACCACGAAAGACGATCACTGTAAAACCTTCTGAAACATACCAATTCTAAAATAGCTTGGTGTTTCGTTAGGGTCAACGGTTACCAAAATCACTAGTTTCTTCGATCGCGTGCCGCTGATCCGCCGAGGGGTCGACTAAAAATCCTCGGGAAAGCCATACGGGAGCCTGCTCCACCACCAAGGTGGCCTTATAGGGCACATGCTCGTAGAACCACCGGGCATCGGGTACGGTTAAATGAAAACATCCATGTGAGGCTTCGTGCAGAAGTGAAGCGGAAACCTCTGGAAGGACATGGTGGTGTTCATCCATGGGAACACTGTGAAAAAGATAGACGCCATTTCCCAACCATGAAACCCAGTAAGCAGCACCTTCTTTATATTGCGGTGCATAAAACCAAGTGCCCCGTTTGTGCTGAATGTGATACACCCCGAGCGGTGACTCATCCCCAGGAATACTTTCCATTCCCGACGATGTGGCCATGATGTAAATCACCCGTGAACCATTTAAGATATAGACCAACTGTTGACTGATACTGACATCTACCCATAGTTTTTCGCCGGGCCTGAGGTAGGGATAAGGTCCCCCCGAAGGACGAAAGGGATTGTACCTTTGAAACACCCCATCGAGCACAGAAGGTACCGGTGGCGGGGTATTATGGTCGGTTGCCCGCAAACCCCACGCTTGACCAGTAACACTAGCCAATAAAACTATAGCACCCGCCATAGACCATATCTTCATCCATCTCCCCCTTTTTGCAAACCGCCCAGCCCCGCCTTGGTAACAGTACCTCTCCGGCTTAGTAACAAATTTAACTTGACTTTTTCAGACATATCGTCGATTATGAAATCGGTTCTTAATAAAAAGTGAGAACTTTCTTTTCCCGCTGTTCGGTTCGGTTCCTGGAGACGCAAGTTCGCTTCGTTCGCTAAGCCCCGAGAAATGGAAAAGGGCTTATCGTCGATAAGCGATATTCTGCGGTAAATCCGCATCCAAGGAGCCTATCATGGCTAAAAAAATCTACGTCGGCAACCTCAGCTACCACACCACCGATGACACCCTACGCAGCACGTTTGCGCAATTCGGTGATGTTGTCTCTGCGAACATCATCATTGATCGTTACACTGGCAATTCCAAGGGCTTCGGCTTTGTTGAAATGTCTTCTGACCAATCTGCGTCTGCAGCAATTGCTGGTCTGAATTCCAAAGAACTCGATGGCCGTCAGCTCCGCGTGAACGAAGCCAATGAAAAGCCTGCTCGCGACAACGGCCGCTGGTAAGCAGTTTTTTTTCTGGCTAGATGCCGGTGTTCGTATATACTGTGAGTATGTATGTTACCACGGTAGATTATGAAGTTCGTCCTGATGCCTGCCGGGAAGCCTGCAGGCTCTGGACTGAAACCGTCGTCGAGGCAGCGCGGGAGCGTCCTGGCTTTATTAAGCTAGAACTTTTATCCCGCGAAGGCCATCTTTTAGCGATTGGAGCTTGGGAGCATCGTGACTTTGCCCGGTCTTTTTTCGAAACCGGGATTTTTCAAACAATTACCGAACGGCTTAAGCCGTATCTTCTAAGCGATCCTTCTCCTCAAGAATGGCACCCCGAGGTTTTTCTTGAACGGTAGTCGCCGCCTGCTTTTTGGTTTCCTGCTTTTTGTTTTAGTGGTTTTTGGCTTACCTGGCACTCTTTGGGCCTTTACGCCAAACTTCTCATGGTCGACGGGTACGTTTTTCCAAGCAGGTCAAGTTCGAGAATTAGTTTTTACTGACCCGATAACGAGCACCCTGACGAGCCGTCTTGAATGGCCGATTCCGGCGACGGCTGGGTTGTGTGATTCCTTTACCGCACGCTGGTTACCATGGTTGGACACGAAAGTTTCGGCAGCCGTTGCCCTGGCTTCCACCAACGGGACAATGACCGATCAAGACTGGAATATCAGCGGCCTAATCACCGGCACGAACGTCAACGCCCTTTCCACTTGGTCACAAACAAATCTTGACGAATCTGAACAAATCGATCTTTCGGTCGGATTTCCTTTAAAAAACGCGCTATTACCCCTCGAATGGCGTCCAGAAATTGGTTTCTTGTACCGCCGCCAGATCTGGAGTGCCTGGGGACCCTCCCAAACCGTCGCCACGTCAATTTCGAATCCTTCCATCACACAAACGTATCCACTCCCTTCGGGAGTCCAGGTTCGCTACACCCTTCAAAGCTTTATCACCTATTTGGGCTTAGAAGCATCTTTTCACCACTCACAAGGGACATTCGGTGGGGCGATCGATGGATCGGTATTCCCGTTTTACCAGGACCAAGATTTTCATATCCCCAATGGTTATCGCTTTGTCGACAATATTTTCGGCGGGTTTTGGCTCCGTCCCCACATTTACGCGGACTGGCATACCCTTTGGGGAAACTGGCGACTGAGTGTTTCCTATGAACTTTCACGATACTCGCGGGGTAACACGTATCAGACTTCTCTTACTAGCTACGTGTACTATGCGATCTACCCTAACGACTCCGGCAGTGAATCGGATATTTTTACGATGGCCCTGACCTGGTCGCCAAATTCGTAGTCCAAAGGACAATTCCTGAATATACTAGGCTGTAACAAGGGGGCGACATGGCAAATTACAATATAGGTTTTGATCTGGGCGGTACCAAGATGCTTGCCGGGCTCGTGGATTCCGAGCTCCGGGTCGTCGAAACTGTCAAACGAAAAAGTAAAAGCGAGGCCGGGGCTGAAGCCGTATTCCAAGATATTGCCGGCACCTTGCAGGAACTATTGGAAAAATCAGGAAAAAATCCGGAAGAGATCGGTGCTATTGGCCTGTCGGTCCCCGGAATTCTCGACCGCAAAAAGGGTGTTGTTGTACGAACACCAAACCTAGGTTTTTCAGATTTCCCCTTAGTAGCCCGGCTAAAAGAACACCTCCCCGTTCCCGTTATTCTTGAAAATGATGTTAATGCCGGCGTTTGGGGCGAGTACGTCGCCGGCGCCGCCCGAGGCTATCGTCATGTTTTGGGAGTCTTTCCAGGAACGGGAATCGGGGGCGGCCTCATTATTAATGGAGATTTGTACCTTGGTGCCGGCGGAAATGCTGGTGAAATAGGTCATATGGTGATCCAATGGGACGGCGCCTTATGTGGTTGTGGCCAGCGTGGCCATATCGAGGCTTTAGCCAGCCGTGGCGCCATGGCAAAAGAAGCTGCGGGCCTCGTGGCCAATGGCACTCTCACCGGTGAATATGCTCAGCTCGGCGCGGATATTAAAGCGTTTAGTTCCAAAATCTTTGCCCAGGGAATCAAAGAAGACAATCCCGCGATCACGGGAATTGTCGATCGCGCCGCCGAGCTTTTGGGTGTTCACATCGGCGGTTGCCTTAACCTTCTCAACCCTGAATTGGTTTTGATCGGCGGTGGCTTGATTGAAAAGCTTGGAGATTATTATTTGAAGAGGATTGAGAAGGCCATGCGTTCCTCTGCGTGGAATTTTGTGGCTCAAGATGCGCATATCAAAGCTGGTACCCTAGGCGATCATGCCGGCATCATTGGCGCCGCCGATTTGGCACACCGGGCTTCAGAAAAGAAAGGAAAATCCACGGTATGAACTCTTTGCCACCTAAGCTGGCCGCCGTCATCAATGTCGGTTCTTCGTCCATCCGGATGGTAATAGCCGAGATTCTTGACAAAGGTGAAATTCGCTTTGTCGAACAAGCCATAAAGTTTCTCAGTTTAGGTCGGGAGGTCTACACAGACGGGTTCATCCATAAAAAAACGTTCGGCCTGGCCATTCAAATCTTTCTTCAGTACAAGGAATTGCTGGCCACCTACGGCATTTCTCCTGAGCAAAGTCGGTGCATTGGCACAGCCGCTCTCAGGGACGCCCGCAATCAAGACAATTTTGTTGACCGCATTGAAGTGCGGACAGGGTTTCATATCAAGGTCCTCAATGGGATCGAAGAAAATCGCCTGTCGTACATGGCCGTTCAGTACGCTTTGCGACACCAATGGGCCCAGGTCTCGCGCCATAACTCTATCATTGCCGAGGTTGGCGGGGGTAGCACAGAGCTGATTCTCCTCCGGCGAGGTATGATCTGCGCAGTCCACTCGCTCAGCTTTGGCACGATCCGCATCGAAGAAAGCTATCGTGGCAGTTTAGAAGGCGATATTACCCCCCGTACGCTCAGACAAAGTTTGCACAGCACCAATAAGATTCTTGATGATGAACTCAAGCTCACCTCAGTAAAGGTTTTTATTGGTGTAGGGAACTATGCCCGTCAGGCCGCCGAAATTCTCAAAGCACCTGATGAGCCGGGTGCTTGGCGAGTAACCAAAGATGCCTGGTTACAGTTGTCGCAACAAATTCAAAAGATGAGTCCCGACGAAATTGTTCGTCGCTACGGTTTACCATCTTCGGCAGCCGAAGGTTTTGCTAGCGCCCTTCAAGCTTTTTACTTTATTCTTGACGAAACCGAAGCCGAAGAGCTGTTAATACCCAAGGTTGGCTTTTCAGAAGGTCTTCTGGTCGAAATGGGGCCAGGTGTAGACATTGCTATTCAGAATAGGTTTTTAAATCAGGTCCGTGCCAGCGCACTCAGCCTAGGTAAAAAATTCCATTTTGATATCGAGCATGCCCGTCACGTTGCTGAACTGTCCCTCTCGATTTTTGATCAGATGATGAGCGACCACAGCCTTGCACAACACGAACGCCTGCTTTTAGAAGTTGCGGCAATCCTTCACGATATCGGGACCTATATAAAGCCCTCCGGCCATCATAAGCACAGTCAGTACCTCGTCGAAAACTCTGAGCTTTTTGGCCTTTCACCGGATGAAATTATGATCGTTGGAAACGTCGTTCGGTACCATCGCAAATCCATGCCACTCCCTACGCACCCGAGCTACATGGCGCTCCCCCGGGAGTCCCGCTTGATTGTGCTCAAGCTGGCGGCGATTCTTAGAGTGGCAGACGCCTTAGACCGCGGACATTCCCAAAAGGTAACAAATCCAAGGTTGTCGCGTCATGACGACCAAATGCGAATTACTGCTGATTATACAGCCGATGTTGCTTCAGAGCGGTTCAGTTTGGCCGAAAAAAGTGATCTTTTCGAAGAAGTTTTTGGTTGGAAAGCTGTTCTGATATAATTTTCTAGAGGATTTCAAAATGCTTGAGGAGCAGGATCGATGAGCGACGTTGCCCCATATTTTAACCGAGAGTTAAGCTGGATTGAGTTCAACAGGCGTGTCTTAGATGAAGCACGACAAGAGTCCGTCCCCCCCTTAGAAAAAATTAAATACCTAGCCATTGTCAGCTCGAACTTTGATGAGTTTTTTATGGTTCGTGTCGCTTCAGTGCGCCGTGCTGTTAAAGGTGGCGACCGGTGGCCGACTCAGCTGGCCGAAACTCCTTCACAAACACTCAAGATGGTTCACAACCTCTACCGGAAAACCTATGAAGAGCAGTACCAGCTCTGGGATGAAATCCGTTCGCATTTAGCTGAACGCGGTATCCGTCGTCTTGTCCCCAGTGAATTTCATCCGGAACAGCTTAATTTTGTTCGGGAACGCTTTCAAAAAGAACTTTTCGACGTGCTTTCGCCGGTAAAAATCGAAGATAACCGACCTTTTCCATTTACTGGCAATCTGAGGCTCAACCTCGCATTTTTACTCAGCGGAGGTAACCCAGAAGTGGGCAAGATGATTATGGTAGAGGTTCCGGCCTACCTAGATCGCCTGGTATGGCTGCCTGATGATCGGCCTGGTGCAAGTTTTGCCTTTATCGAGGATATTGTCGGACTTTTTGTGGAACAGCTCGTTCCCGGCTATCAGATTCGTGGCCGAGTGGAGTTTCGTATCACTCGTGATGCTGACATTCCCGTCGATGAAGAAAAAGAAGAAGACTTTGTTGAAGCCATGGCGCGAATCTTGCAAAATCGGATGCATTCTCACCCGATGCGTTTGGAAGTACGGGGCAATAACGAAGAACTAATCAACCGTCTAACGGCTGCACTCGACATCGACGCCGATGCTGTCTTTCCCATTCCTGGCCCCCTCAACCTTAAGGATCTATTTAGTTTGGCTACGGTAAGCGGCTATGACGAACTGAAGTTCCCCGTTTGGGAGTCTCGACGCCCCATTCCCGACGATGAAGATATATGGGAATGGATTCGAACGGAAGATCGGTTATTGTTTCTGCCCTATGAATCTTTTACACCCGTAATTCGGCTCCTTTCAGAAGCCGCCGTAGACCCTGACGTTCTTGCGATTCGTATGACACTTTATCGTACCTCTGGTGATTCACCGATTGTTCATGCGTTAGCTCAAGCGGCACGTGAAGGCAAACAGGTGATGGTTCTCGTCGAACTGAAAGCACGCTTTGATGAAGAGCAAAATATCAGCTGGGCCCGTACCCTTGAGCAGTCCGGTTGTACCGTCATTTACGGCGTAGAAGGTCTAAAAGTCCACGCCAAGGCTTTACTTATCGTTCGCCGAGAAAGCGATGGTATACGCCGTTATGTTCATTTAGGTACCGGCAATTACAATGAAAAAACCGCTAAACTCTATGGGGATTTTGGCCTGTTCACAGCCCGTTCGGACTACACCTTTGAAGTAGCGCAATTTTTCAACGCGATAACCGGATATTCCTCTATTGGGCGAATGCATTACCTGGTCATGGCCCCCCACAACCTCAAGTCGAAACTTTTGTCACAACTTGAAGGCCTGACCCAGCAAGCCCGCCAGGGCGTATCGTGCCGAATACGGGCAAAAATGAACTCCTTGGCGGACGAAGATATTATCCAAGCCCTTTACAAAGCCAGTCAGGCAGGGGTAAAAATCCTCCTCAACGTTCGGGGTATCTGTATGCTGGTACCCGGAAAAGACTTCAGCGCGAATATCCACGTCATCAGCATCGTCGACCGCTACTTGGAACATGCTCGTGTCTTTATTTTTCAGGCTGGAGAAACCGAAGAAGTATTTTTATCATCCGCTGACTGGATGTTTCGCAACCTGGAACGGCGCGTAGAATTGATGTTCCCCATTCTATTCCCTCCCCTCAAAGAACGTATTAAAAGCGCTGTTGAGGTCTGGCTGAAGGACAACGTCAAGGCAAGAGTTTTAACCAGCGAAGGTATCTGGGTCCGGCGCCAACCAGGTTTGACAGACGACGGAACCTTGCAGGATGAGCTTAGAGCGCAAGAGGTTTTTCATCGTCAGGTGGAACAAGAACGTCGTATGGAGCGTAGCGCACCTAAACGGGATTTGGTCGCTCGAAGGAAACCTAAGAATTCCTGACATTCTTTGCTATGAATTCTCCGGGTAATGCGGTAAATTATTTCCATCGCGGAGGTAATATGGAGATTTCTTCTTTGAAGGCCTTGGCCGCATCTGTGCGTTCTCTATCGATGGACGCTGTTCAGGCCGCCAATTCGGGCCATCCTGGGCTGCCACTAGGGTGTGCCGATCTGGGGGCATTACTGTACGGTGAGGTTCTAAAACATGATCCTTCTCAGCCCCAATGGATTGATCGCGATCGTTTTATCTTGTCGGCAGGCCATGGGTCGATGTGGCTATACTCCCTTCTACATCTTACCGGTTATGGGTTGCCCCTTGATGAGTTGAAAAAATTCCGTCAATTGGGAAGTAAGACTCCGGGACATCCCGAATATGGATGGACGGTAGGCGTCGAAACCACGACGGGACCGTTAGGGGCTGGTTTCAGCAACGCAGTGGGTTTTGCCATTGCCGAAACTAAACTTGCCGCAGAATTTAACACTTCCGAACACACGGTAATTGACCATTACACCTATGCCCTCGCTGGCGATGGGTGTCTCATGGAAGGCGTTAGTGCCGAGGCTGCCTCGTTAGCCGGTCACCTAGAGTTAGGTAAGCTCATTGTTTTTTACGATTCCAACGGCATCACAATCGAAGGTCATACGGACATTGCGTTTACCGAAGATGTAGCCGGTCGCTTTGAAGCTTACGGCTGGCAAGTGCTCAAGGGCAGTGCCCACGACATCCCACAGATGATGTCTCTGATCACGGAAGCAAAAGCCGAAAAGAAACGCCCTTCGTTATTGATTCTCACCAGTACGATTGGTTTCGGCTCTCCCCATAAGGCTGGTACTCACGATGTCCATGGGACTCCTCTCGGAGCAGAGGAAATCAAAGCAACCAAAAAGAACTTAGGCTTACCTGAAGACGAACAGTTCTACATCGTCCCCGAGGCGTTACGTTACACCGCACAAAAAGCCGTTCCCTGGAAAGCTGCCCGCGAGACGTGGGAAAAAACCTTTGCGAACTGGGCCAAAGCCAACCCTGAGCTAAAAGCCAAGTGGGATAATTTTTTTACTGACCCAACAACCTTAGTGGAAAACGCTGAAGAACCCAGCTTTGCCGTGGGAGAATCTATAGCCACTCGTGTGGCTGGTGGCAAAAGCTTGAATGCGTTTGCCAAAGTCATGCCCGGTTTAACCGGAGGCTCAGCAGACCTGGCTCCTTCTAATAATACCGCATTACCCTTTGGTGAGTATTCAGCTCAAAATCGTCTTGGTCGAACTTTCCACTTCGGGGTACGTGAACATGGTATGGGGGGCATTGTTAACGGGTTGAACTTGCATGGAGGGCTTCGTGCTTTCGGTGCGACCTTTCTGGTCTTTGCGGACTATATGCGTCCGCCACTCCGTTTGTCGGCATTAATGAGTCTATCCTCGATTTTCGTTTTTACTCACGACTCGATTTTCGTCGGTGAGGATGGACCGACTCACCAGCCCATTGAGCAAGCAGAAGCACTGCGTGCTATTCCGCGTCTTCTTGTTCTACGGCCCGGAGATGCTCAAGAAACCTTTCAGGCATGGAAGCTAGCACTGAAGCAAAGCCACCGTCCTTGCAGCCTTTTGTTAACCCGACAAAACTTGAAGGTGTATGAAAAACCTGCCAACTGGAAAGAAGATTTCGAGAAAGGTGGTTATGTTGTTAAAGACACTGAAAAACCTGAAACGGTCATTCTTGCGACAGGTTCTGAGGTCAACCTTGCTCTTGAAGCGGTAAAGCTCACCAATCGCCGCGTTAGGGTTGTTTCTGTCTCGAGTCGGGAGCTGTTACAGGATAACCCGAACCATTTGGCCAAACTCGTTCCCCAAGGGGCCAAGGTAGTTGCGGCCGAAGCCGGAATCACCACGGGTTGGAAAGGCTTAGCTGACAACGTCTTAGGCTTGGATCGCTTTGGCGAATCGGGGCCGGGAGCCGCAGTGGCAGCCCATTTAGGCCTAACAGCAGAGAATCTGGCAAAATTGTGCTAATCACCTGGTGCTGGTAGTCAGGGCAGAGTCCTGTTGCGCTAGCAGTTCAGCAACAACAACTTTTCCTTCATGCCCTCCAAAACCATCATTAGCGGTAAGGGGGGCGTGAGGGTCTTCTTTCCACATGCCATTAACATAGTATTTGTAAAAGATTACCCTTCGAGGGGAAAACGGTAGAGTAACACTCCACTGCTCCCCCTGGGGTGATTTCGTCCGAGACAACAGAACAACCTTGGCGGGATCCCAATGCTCAAAATCTCCCCCCAAGCCCACTTGTACTGCTGAAATATCCAAAACCCAGGTAACCCAAGCTTGATGGTCTTTGAGTACAGCATAAACCCCCGGCTTGAGCAGAGTACTTTTTTGAGGCGAGGTTGCCACGGGAGCTTTTACGGGAAAAGTCGGTGGAACGCTCGTAGCGCACGCCCCCGAAAGGAGTGCAGCTACGATGATTACAACGGTGAATTTCATAAGTTCCCCTTAAGAAGAACTAGAATCCGGCGTAAACACTATCGTCAAGTCCTCGGTTTCTACCCGGTGCTTGATTTTCACATAGAGAGTTTTTGTCCCGGAGTTATAGTACCAACCATCAGAATAATCTTGAAAATTAGGGTCTGTACGCCACCGAATTCCATGCATAAGAATGTGATCAAAGGGAGGCACCCCTTGAATTAAGGTGTATTCCGAGTGTCCCACGGGAAATTTAAAGCTAAAAGTTGCCTGGGTCGGGGTAATTACAGCCGCTTTAACCTGTGCCGGAGAGCGTAAAAAGGCCGGAGCAGACCACAAAGGTGCATTCAACGGATATTCCTGAAGCGCATCGGGAGAAATCTCTTCGAAGAGTTCTTCAGGCCGCACCATGGCTGAAGACGAGCTAGCCCCCAAAATCTCTGGGAAAAGGCCCCACTTATCCGTTTGCGCCAAGACATGAGCAATGAGACTTTGCGCCAGAGGTAAATACGTCGTTTCTTTGCTCAACGCTTCATATTTGGCCAACAAATTACCTAAAATCATGGTTGCTTTAAGGTTTTGACCACCACCCGATGCTGGGCAAAATACTTGAGTATCGTCGCGCTGTAATCCACTTAGCACAGCAGAAGCCACTGCCGAAGAACGAGCGAGCCATTGTCCATTGGCGTCGGATTGAGCCAAATATAAAAGGTTATCCCAGTACCCCAAACGCCCCTCCCAGCTGGTAGGCAAAGGGTCATTCAACAAAGCTTTTTTCACCCGATCCGCAAATCCATCTGGACCATAAAAAAGAGCATCACGAACAAGGTTAGGATTGGTCCAATCAAAAGAGGATTGAGAAGCTTCTAATTCTACCTTAACGCGCTTTGCTTGCGTGATGTCCATAAGGTCGCCAAAATAGGGCATGGCGCGAAAGCCCCAGGTTTTAGCATCAGCAGTAGCTTTGTCAATGGCCGAGTCGTAGTCCCCTTTGAGGAAAGCCTCACGCAGATAAGCCGATGCCAAAACCTCTGAAAATCGGGTATTGCCATTTCCCATGTCCCAATCCCCACCATGGTAACGGCCATTGGACCAACCGGCATAGGCTTTTGTCCAAAACGAACCCATGAGGCTTTTTATATCTGGCGTTGGCTCTGTAACCCCTACCCAACGCGATAGCGGATCAAGTCCAGACTTAAGGGTTTCAATCCGAATGGGGCGAATGGTTCTCCCCGTTCGTAAAAAGAAGGAATTATCTTCGGTAATAAGGTCCCCGCCTCCATCGAGTGAAACAACCGTCACCTGTGGGCCCAGCCCCAAGGTGAGCATAGGGAGGAACGGATCTCGAACCGCTGACAAACCCTTCTCGAGAGAAAAGGGCAAGACAATCGCCGAAGAGGTTTTCAACGATTCAGGGAGGTAGGGCTGAATAACAATTTCATGGTTGGGCCCGGAGCTTTTGAGGTATTCAAGGCGCATTCCATCTTGAAAAAGAACATTGACCCCTTCGCCGGTGCGTGTCCATCGTACAGGACGAGTTTTTAAGGCTGTTCCATCGTTGGCAATCACAACAGCCGGTCGTGCCGCTGAAAAAGTAAACTTCATACCTTGGCCACGAATTTGAAAATCTAATAAATCGTGGGCTCCAGATCCCCTTGAAGAAGGTGATCGTCCGCTTACAGTCCAATCGCCCCACGACTGTAAAAACGATTCACTCTTTGAAAACTGAAGGACCATCAGCCCGAGGATCACACCAACATACAACAAGGGCAATAAAAAATATCCTACGGGGCGCTTTTTTCTCATAGTCGTTATTCTACCTACCCAGGTTTAAAATGGCAACCTTGCTTAACCGCGCCAAGTTCCGATAAGATACTTGCATGAAACTTTGGCTGACCTTCTTTCCGCTGGCCCTTGTTCTTTTAATGATCACCGCCTGTGC
>JABEVK010000098.1 GCA_013044245.1 Spirochaetales bacterium
ATATCAGGACTATGCCTACACTCAGGTTGATACAAAGGTTCAGTCGAAACTTGTTGCTGGATTCTCCTACAACGGGCAGACCATTCCGTGCGACGCTACGGCCCAAGCCAACCTCACATCCGAAGTAACAGCTATGGTTGCAGGAATTGTTACCTATCCAGTTGTATGGGACTTGGGCGGGGGTAATTCACTATCGCTTGTTGACCAGCCCAGTTTGGTGGCTTTCGCCCAGGCTATGAAAGGATTTATTCAGACCACCTATGCAAGCGGAGTTTCCGCAAAGGCGAGCATAAAATCTGCGATGATGTCTGCGGCCGTAAAGACGGCCTACGAGAGTTTTTGAAATGACCCTCCATCAAGCCTGTGACTTTGCAGAGTATGCCTGGACGAACTCGGACGTTGCCGACGAAAAGACTGACACGCACGTTTCCTTCCAGATGGAAGGGACGACGCTTTACGTCCTGTTCCGAGGCTCAGAATCCCTCACTAATGCTCTGGATGACTTGGAGTTTTGGCGTGTGAAGTGGCGAGGTATTTCGGTTGCGGAAGGATTTAAGGATTGCTACGAAGGCGTAGAGGCTGGAATTGAGGCTAAGATTGCGGAAGTTAAACCACTCACGGTTATTTACGTTGGACACTCCCTGGGTGCAATTCTCGCGGTTCTGGGGGCCTACGCTTCGTTGCAGAAAGGAAGGCACTCTCCTGCTTTCGCTATCGGATGCCCACGGGGAATATCATTGTTTTCCGTCCTGAAAATTCGCAAAGCTATGTCAGGGCTTGTGACGTGGTGGCGCAACGATCAAGACATAATTACTCACCTAGCGCCAGTTGCTTTTTTAACTCTTCATCTGGGCAAGAAAATCCAAGTCGGAAAATGGTGGCGTTTTTGGACGGCAATAATCCCCGATACAAACAACGCCCACATGGTAAGTCAATATCGTAAACACGGGGAGGAAACAAATTGACAGCAGAATGGATTTCGGCGATGGCGGCGATACTACTCGTTGGAGTCGCAGTTGTTGGTGCAATTTGGAAAGGTGCCAAAGCTATCGACAAAAACACCCTCGTGACGGATCAAATCCTCAAAACCATGGAGGTCCAGTGGAAGCGGATTGACGAGCACACAGAAGACCTGAAGCTTCACGAAAAAAAGATCACTGATCTTGAAGCGTGGAAGAAATATCACGAGAAGGAGAATTGAATTGATTTATCAAGATGATCCAGATTTCACATCGACCGAAGATCACTTCGGTTGCTGTCTTTTTTCGACAGCCTATTTAGCTCTAAAGGCAACTGGTGCGCTTGACCAATTCATCACCGACAACATGAAAAGCTGGCTCGCGACAGATGAAGCTAACCAGGTTATCGGAGCGGATGATTATCTCGAGAATCCCCAGGCGTGGCTTGATACCGTTGCCGGTCCGGGAAAGCTGGTCTATTTGGATACTGTTCTTCCTGCGGATTATGTGCCGCAACAGTGCGAATTTGTCGTTGACTATATCTACAATCCGGACACGAAGTTTCACCATTTTGTTGTTGGATGGCAACCTGGCGGAGATTGTGAGTACGACCCGCTGAATAGCGACAATGGGCACGGGTCCTATACTGCTCACGGGCCAAAAACCTACATCGAGTCGAGACGGGGATTCAAGCTCGCATGAGTGATCCAGTTCAGCATAAGCCTCCGGTAGGATTCTTCCGCGATGACTCCGGGGATTTCTCTATGGGGAGGCTCATTGCATTTATCGCGGTCGTATTGGGAGCGCTTTGTATTCTTACCGGTTTGTGGTTGGCGGCATTCGGGGCTATTCAGCGGATATCTACATCCACTCCGTTGGTGGTTTCTGGCCTCGGCGTAGTCACGTCTGGGACAGTGCTTCATGGGTGGCAAAAGCAAACGGAAAACAGATAGGGGGAATCGTGTGGGAAAGAAAATTGCATTTGTCCTGGGGCTCATTGTTTGTGGCCTTATTCTTGGCGTCGGTATCGCCTCATTGTTCGGCTCAAAGCATATCGCCGAGCTCAAACAGCAACAGCTCGCCAGCCAACAGCGATACGAGTCCGATCTTGCAAGACTTACGAAGCAACTTGCTGACGCTCAAACTCAGGCTGCAGTCGCAGTCAACGCAAGCCGAGACGCAAGCGAAAAACTCGCAACAGTCAACAGCGGAATTGACCAACTCGTCAAAAGCACTGGCCGATTCGATTCGCAGATCCGAGACGGCCTCAAAGGCGACATTGACCTCGTTGACCGGTGCATCACAGACCTCGACCGCTACCAAACAGGCCTCAGACTCTTACAAAAAGTCAGTAGCCAAAACCGAGGAGGCACAAAAGGGAAATCCGTGGATTGACCGGGGTGAAGGGGTGCTTGTCGGCATCGTTTTGGCGGCCGTGGCACTCTTATTATCGGGGCACGTAAAATAACACCCCCGCTGACGGCGGCATGCCTCCCCAAATCGGGGCCGTGCGTCCAGGTGGGCCAAGACCACCGGCGGGGAAAGCGCAAGGAGGCGCGAATATGGATAAGTTTGTTGTGAGAGCTGGCCTAGTGGTCAAAGCGGTTGTTGACGGACTCGAAAAGGCGTTTCAGGGAGGGGACGAGTTCCTGGCGCACGAAATCGGCAAAACCGTCGAGTGGGTTAAGGATCACCTTAGCCACGCGGTAAACCACGTTGAGGCCGAGGTCAAAGAGGGTGAGGTTACGGTTGTGGACGCGGTTACCGGCACTGAGGTGCCCAAACCGGCTGAAACTCCCGCAGCTCCCCAGGCATAAAAAAGGCCCCTGAAAAGGGGCTTTTTGTTTGTAGATTGCAAATAGATTGCAAATCGTTGGTATCGTCAAAAAATATCAAAGAACATAAATCATTGTATTTAAACGAATTAACTATATGGACGAAGAGGGATTCGAACCCCCGACATCCTGCGTGTAAGGCAGGCGCTCTAACCAGCTGAGCTATTCGTCCGTTTTGCTTCTCAAAGATAAGCTGAAACAGCGAAGAAAAAATACCAGCTTGGCAAGGCTTTTGTCAAGCTGGTAAAGTATGATCTTCGGATAAGTGAATCTTAATCTTGTGAGGTTTTATGGGCCCCGCGAGTAATGAGAATCTTGCCGGTGCGGACCAATTCCAGGATGCCGTAGGGACGAAGCATCTCCATAAAGGTGTTAATCTTTTCGGACTTGCCAGTGATCATCAAGGTCAAGGTGGTTGGTGTCAGGTCTTCAGTCACCGCCCTAAAGGCTTGGGCGATCTGCAAAACTTCAGAGCGTTTTTCGACCGGGCAGTTAACCTTGAACAGAGCAATTTCACGCTTAATTACATCGGCTGAGCTGTAGTCTCGGGCGCTGACCACATCAACCAGTTTGTTGAGTTGTCCCAAAATTTGGCCAAGGGTTGCGCGGTCGCCCGATGCCACGATATTCATATACGAAAAATCGGGGTCAGTAGAAGGCGACACGACAAGACTGTCGATATTGTACCCGCGTCGCGAGAACACCAGCGCGATCCGGTTCAATACCCCGGGCTTGTTAGCAACATAAAGGCTAATGGTATGACTTTGTTGAGCTTGAATTTCCATTTCAGGTACTCCCCGTTGGTTTTTCCATTTTCTTTTTCGGCGGTTCCAACAGCATATCACGCAGTGAAGCCCCAGCAGGAATCATAGGGAACACGTTGTCGTGTTTTTCTACTTCTGCATCAATCAGACAGGGGCCATCGTTGTAGGCCAGGGCGGCGCGGAGAATCTTTTTGACATCGGCTGAACGGCGAATTCGAAAAGCCTTAATACCATAGGCTTGCGCCAGCTTAACGAAGTCAGGGTTGCCTTCAAGATCAACGCCAGACAGTCGGTCTTCGTAGAAGAGGTTTTGCCACTGACGCACCATTCCCAAATAGCGGTTATTGATCACGAGAATTTTTAGGGGTAGTTTTTGAATGGCTGCCGTCGAAAGCTCGGGAAGCGTCATTTGAAACCCACCGTCTCCGACAATGGCCACCACCGGTTCGTTTGGTCTTCCCAGCTGTGCACCGATAGCGGCGGGGAAACCCCAACCCATCGTGCCTGCTCCTCCCGAAGACAACCAGTTAAAGCGTTGATCGGTAAGGTAGAACTGGGCCGCCCACATTTGATGCTGACCAACGTCCGTGGTAACAATGGCCTTGCCTTTGCTGAGTTTGTAGATTTCTTCGATGACGTGCTGAGCGCGCAACTTGCCTTCTTTGCGGTAGTTGAGCGGAAATTCTTTCTTCCAACGTTTCACCTGCCTTATCCACGGCGAAATATCGGCTTTTTCGAGGTGAGGAATCAGGGCATGTAACGTCGTTTTGGCGTCGCCCAACAGAACACAATCAACCTTGACAACTTTGTTGATCTCGGCAGGATCGATATCCAGATGAATCTTAACGGCTCCTCGGGCAAAGTCCTCATAGTTCCCGACAATACGGTCGTCCCAGCGTGAGCCGATCGAGAAGATGAGGTCCGCATCCACAACCGCTTTGTTGGCGTAGGCGGTACCGTGCATCCCCAGCATACCCATATTCAGCTCGTGACTTTCGGGAAAAGCCCCTTTGCCAAGCAGAGTGTTGACCACCGGAATTTGCAACATTTCTACGATTTGGGCAATTTCCTCTTGCGCACCAGAAATGATAGCACCATGACCTAACAGCAGAAGCGGTTTGCGTGCTTTTTTGAGCATCTGTGCCGCCGTTTGAAGGGCTGGTGAATCGGGAATTGTCGGAATTTTGTAGCCCGGTAGATGAAACGGAGAATCGTAGTTAGGAACAAAGAACTTGCTCGATACATCCTTGGGAAGATCAATCAGCACGGGACCGGGGCGTCCGGTACGCGCCAAGTAGAACGCCTCTTGGGTAATGCGAGGGATGTCTTCGACATTCTTAACTAAATAGGAGTGTTTCACCGCTGAATAGGTGAGCCCCGAGACATCGGCTTCTTGAAAGGCGTCCAAACCCAGCGACCAGCTGACCGCTTGGCCTGTAATGACAACAAGTGGAACCGAATCCATAAGTGCCGTAAACAAACCGGTAATGGTATTGGTAGCTCCTGGTCCTGAAGTGACGAGAGCTACGCCGACCTTGCCCGTCGCCCGAGCATACCCGTCTGCCATATGTACTGCACTTTGTTCATGACGAGTCAGAATCAGCTTAAGATTAGATCCAACAAGAGCGTCGTAAATCGGAATCGCCGCGCCACCGGGCAGGCCGAAAACATACTCGACTTTCTCTTGGATCAGCACATCGATCAGCGCATCGGCGCCGGTCTTATTGATGTCTGCCACGAAAAGCCTCCTTATCGAACAGCTGGTTTCAAAAAGTACAAAAGAAATCTGTAATTTTGAACGCCTTACTAAGATATATGAGAAAATATGAAAATCGTCAAGGAGAATTCGCTGCATTACTAAAAGTTGCAAAAAAAAAACGAAACAAAAATTGATAAATTGTCCTCAATTCGAAAATATTACCATGAAAATTCAAATAAATACTGAGCGTTAAACGTGTCTTGTGAGAGCTTCGGGGTTGGTTTATTCTCAGCTTATGAATCACCGACTGGATTCCCGTATCTCTTTTGATGAAATTCCGGCATTTTTTGCCCGCGAAGGGCTCACTTATCGTTCTCGCTCCCGTCTTGAAGCCCCAGAATTGCTGTCGTATGATTGGACGAATTCGCCCTACGCCTTAGCTAATCAAGCGGAATGGGCTGTTCTTACCGAAAAATACGGTCAAAAGCTCGAAGCCGGCCTTGGTGCCCGTGTTTTGCTCGGCTGGGTCTCGGAATCGGTTGGCTGGGGCGTTTTTGCCGACGTTGATTTGCCAGAGGGCGATCTGGTAGGCGAGTATGCTGGAGTTATAAAACGAGCAACGGATGTCCCCCCAGTCAAGGATGAAAAGGGTCATTATCTTTCTGATTATGCCTGGAACTACCCTGACGAATTGCCCGATGGGACAGAATTTGAAATTGACGCCTACCGTGAGGGAAATGCTTTACGGTTTGTGAATCATAGCTTTACCCCGAATTGTGCGGTAGACCATACCTTAGTTGGGGGTATTTTTGTGACGTTTTTTCGAACGCTCCAACCCATTAAGGCCGGTGATCAACTGTTTGTCGATTATGGTGAAGAGTACTGGGCCGAGGGCTTTCGAACGTTGGAGTCCTTATGAACGGCGTGCGAAGTTTAGTCTGGAACCCGGTTATGGCGATCTTGGTTGCTTTACTGGGTGGGATAGCCGGCCCCGTAGCGGCTCTGACACCATCGGACCCCCAAGGGGGAGCATGGGGTGGTTGGTCTGCTTCAGCAGAGTCTGCCGATGGACAGTACATGGCCAGCGTCAGTCTGCGGGGAGATGTTGCGCTGTGGAAGCCCGAAACTGGCGAGAACTTATTTTTAGAACGCTTTCCGGGGGTGATTTTTCGCTCAGTGACCTTGAATGACACGACGGTAGTCGCGGCGGGCGAAGATGGCAGCCTTAAAGCTTTCAATGATCGGGGAAGAGTCCTCAATTTTTCGCCACTGCCGGGGACTGTAAGGGCTTTGGCAGCAGGCCCCAACGGATTTTGGTCAGTTTGCGATGATGGAAACCTGCGTTTTGAGTCTTGGCAAGGTAGCGTTGTATGGACAGTCGCCTTGCAACGCCAAGCTCCTGTTTTGGCGCTTGCACTTTCAAAGGATGGACAATGGCTGGCTTTGGCCGGCGAAGATGGAAAATTAGAGGTGCGTTCAGCACAAGACGGTCACCTTTTTGCTACGTGGCAGGTTACCCACGATTGGGTAAGAACGGTAACAGCGATTCCCGGGGGATGGTTGTGCGGTGATGACCAGGGGAACCTCACGACGTGGGGACCGTGGGGCGAAGCAAAAAAAACCATCCCCTTGGGGGAGCCTATAACCGCTCTGGTGGTACACCAAACTAGGTGGGCAGCGGGGAGTCTGCATGGCACGTTGTGGGATGGCAATTTGGGTCAGGCCCCTTCTGCGTCTTGGCCCTGTTCTGTCGGTCCTGTTGCGGGGATTTTCTTTCAAAATAACGGCTGGCTCACATTGGGGGCCGATGGTGGGCTTAGGTTATGGAGTGGCTTTTTGGGCGAAATTCACGGGGAAATTCTCCCCTAACGACAGGTTTTGTAAGACTTGACACGTGTGTTTTTTCCGTGACACCGTATTTGATAGCGCTCTTGCGAAAAAGGAGAGAGGATGAAGATCGATAAAACTAAGTTCAAAGAAGGGATCCTGGGTCGCCTTAAGCGCCACTATGGCAAGAAGCTTTCCGAAGCCGCCCCGCAGGAGCTGTACTCCGTGGTTTCGGATACGGTGATGGAATGGATCCTTGATAACTGGCTGGCGACACGGCAGCTGGCCGAAGATAAAGACGTCAAGCAGGCCTATTACCTGTCGGCAGAATTTCTTATGGGGCGGGCGTTAAGCAACAACCTCGTCAACATGCTGGCCGAGGCTGATGTTAAAGCGGTGTTAGAAGATCTTGGCGTAGATTACAACTTGGTCGAAGACCGCGAAGCGGATGCTGGGTTGGGCAACGGCGGTTTAGGCCGTTTAGCTGCCTGCTTTTTAGATTCGTTAGCTACCCAAGACCTACCAGGCCACGGTTACGGTATTCGTTACCGCTATGGGATGTTTCAACAAAAAATCGTTGCTGGCTTTCAAACCGAATTGCCAGAGCGCTGGCTGGACGAGCGTGACCCTTGGTCGATTCGCCGCGCCGATCAGGCTGTTGTGGTTCGTTTCGGAGGTCAAGTTATCGTTGAAAAAGACGCTAATGGCCGTGAAAACTATAAACGTATCAATGCCGAGGATGTTAAAGCCATCCCCTACGATGTTCCCATTGTTGGTTACGACACCCCGACCGTGAACACACTGCGTCTGTGGGAGGCTGTTTCACCGGAAGGTTTTGACCTGCAGTTGTTTAACGACATGCAATATCAACGTGCTGTCGAAAAAGAGAATGTGGCCGAAGATATTTCTCGCGTTCTTTACCCTAACGATTCAGGCCCCCAGGGTAAGGTGCTTCGCCTTCGCCAACAGTACTTTTTTGTATCGGCTTCCTTGCAAGACATTGTCAGTAACTTTAAACGACGCCATGGGGCCCAATGGAATTTGTTCCCTTCGAAGGTCGCCATTCAGCTTAATGACACTCACCCGGTAGTGGCGATCCCCGAACTGATGCGTATTTTGATAGACTGGGAAAAACTAAGCTGGGAAGAGGCCTGGTCTGTCACGACACAAACCTTTGCCTATACCAACCACACCATTTTGGCTGAAGCCCTCGAGAAGTGGCCGATTGCTATCTTTGGCGGTCAGTTGCCTCGCATCATGATGATCGTCGAAGAAATCAACCGACGCTTCCTCGATTCGTTACGGCAAAAGTACCCCGCCGACTACACCAAACAACGTTCGATGGCCATTATCGGTGACGGTGTCGTTAAGATGGCGTGGTTAGCCATTGTGGGAGCGCACTCCGTGAACGGTGTCGCTGCTCTGCATACCGAGATTTTAAAGAATCAAGAACTGAAAGATTGGTACGAGCTGTATCCCGAAAAGTTCAACAATAAAACCAACGGGGTTACTCAACGCCGGTTCCTTCTCAAGGCCAACCCTGGACTCTCGCAGTTATTGATTTCGAAAATCGGTTCTGACTGGATTAAGAACTTTTCGCAAATTGCCAACTTTAAGCCTTTCGAAAAAGATGAAAAGCTTATTGCAGAGCTTGCCAAAATTAAACGGGCCAACAAAGTTCGGCTTTCGGAATACCTGGAAAAGACCCAGGGAATCAAGCTCAACCCGGATAGCCTTTTTGACGTGCAGGTAAAACGCCTTCACGAGTACAAGCGCCAGCTGTTGAATATTCTTCACATCATCGTCTTGTACAATGAGCTGAAAGCCAACCCTGCGGCATATAAGCGCGTGCCCCGAACCTTCTTGTTTGGAGCCAAAGCCGCCTCGGGTTACCGCCGCGCCAAGAGCATTATTAAGCTGATCAACACAGTAGGCGCAAAAATCAATGCCGATCCAGTGGCCAAGGGCAAGCTAGAAGTCTATTTCTTAGAAAACTACCGGGTTAGCTTGGCTGAAAAGATCATTCCAGCCTCGGACGTTTCTGAGCAGATTTCGACTGCAGGAAAAGAGGCTTCGGGAACCGGCAACATGAAGTTCATGATGAATGGGGCGTTGACCGTGGGTACCCTCGATGGTGCCAACGTCGAAATTGCCGAAGAAGTCGGCGAAGAAAACTGCTTTATCTTTGGTTTAAAAGCCGATCAGGTTCATCGTTTGGCTACAGCCCAGTCGTACAACCCCTGGGCTGTCCTAGACGAGTACCCGGAAATCAAGAAGGCCGTGAACCAGTTAATCGACGGAACCTTTAATGTCGAAAGCTTTGACCTGTTCAAAGAGATCTATGATTCCTTGCTCTACGGCCTGGAGGGTAACCCCCCAGATCAGTACTTTGTTCTCAAAGACCTGCCTGAATACATCAAGGCACAACAGAAAATTGACGAGGCCTATGGTGACCAAAAGAAATGGCACAAGATGGCACTGATCAACATCGCCAGCAGTGGCAAGTTCAGCTCGGACCGTACTATCAGTGAGTATGCAAAAGAGATCTGGAAGATAGCCCCTGTACGTGCTTAGTGCTTTTTTTGTGTCTAAGGCTTTGACTCTAGGATAAAAAAAAGGCTGGCGAAAGCCAGCCTTTTTCTTTTAACCTCAGCGGTTGCTAGTTTACCATGTACGCTTCGAGCTCGCGTTCCAGGGACGGCGTCTGAAGCTTTTGAAGAGCTTTTTTCTCGATTTGGCGAATACGTTCTTTGGTCAGTTGGAACTTTTCGCCAATTTCTTTCAAGCTCAGGGGCTTCTTTTCGTTGAGACCAAAACGGAACTCAAGAATCGTCGACTCTTTGGCACTTAGCGTGGTCAGTGCTTCGTTGATGTCCTTCTTTAAGGCTGTATTGATAGTGATTTCTTCAGGGGCTGAAAAATCTTTGTCTTCAAGAAAATCACTCAGAACAGAGGTATCCTTGTCGGTGTAAACAGGGGACTCCAACGAAACCATTTCGCGGCTGATATCCATAAGTTCACGGACCATACCTTTATCCATACCTAGCGCGGTGGCAATCTCTTGATCTGAGGCTTCAAGGCCCCGGTCGGCAAACAGTTCTTTGCGGTATTTTTCGATCTGAACCAGCTCATTCGCACGGTTCAGCGGCAGGCGAATTGTTCTAGATTTTTCGCAAATCGCCTTGAGTATTGACTGACGAATCCACCAAACGGCATATGAGATAAAGTGATACCCCTTATCGACGTCAAAGCGTTCAATAGCGTTAATCAGGCCGATATTGCCTTCACTGATTAAATCATCGAGAGCCAGACCCTGGTTTTGGTATTTTTTAGCGACATTCACAACAAAGCGAAGGTTGGCGGCAATCAGTTTTTCTTTGGCGGCTTTATTGCCTGCGGCGGCAAGCCGAGCGTATTTTTGTTCTTCTTCTCGGGTTAACAGAGAAACCTTATTGATTTCTTTCAAGTAAATCGAAAGGGAATTGTCGGTATCGGAAACGATTCCCCCTGACAAACTGGTCTTTTTCATGATGCCTCCCGGTACACTTAAATTATTGCAATCTTTGTGCCATATATTGACTGGATCTCTCAGGAAAAAAATTAACGTCTTTTATAGTAAGGAAATAAAATTAAATAGCTTACCTAATATTCGGACGCAAAACAATTGTATGCAATTGGAAATGTGTCAAAATGAATCAATCTTGCTATCGTAGATTAGAACTGTATCAATTTGGCCAAAATTTCCTGAGATCAAAAAATCTTGGTGCCTTTTGACTCACCAAAAGAATTCTTGACCTATTGGGGCTCCTTGAGTATATTCTAAGGGCAAATCCAAACATTTCCAACTATGAGGAGGGTTGATATGACGTTGAAGCCCCTTGGTGATCGTGTTCTCATTTCTCTCGAAGAAGCCGAAAAAAAGACGGCCTCGGGAATTTATATTCCGGACAATGCCCAGGAAAAAACCCAAAAGGGTACTGTTGCTGCCGTGGGAACCGACAAGGATGTAATCACCGTCAGTGTTGGCCAGAAGGTCATGTACGATCAGTACGCCGGTACCAAGGTCAAGGTGGACGGAAAAGAATACCTTATCGTCAAGATGTCAGACATTCTGGCGATTCTGGAATAACACGGTCTAAACCCGTAAAGCACCCCCATGGGGGTGCTTTTTTTTTTTGCTTTTTTTCGGTAAACTGACATCATGGATAATCGGGGGCTCTACGAACGCTTGAGCCAGGTACAGGAGCGCATCCACTTAGCGTGCCAGCGTTCACACCGCAATGAACGGGACGTTCTGCTTGTTGTGGTTACCAAACGGCACCCTGTCGAAGCCATCCAAGAGCTTTTTCGACACGGTCAACAAAATTTTGGCGAAAATCGCCTCCCTGAAGCTCTCGAAAAAAAAAACCAACTGCCTGACCAGGCCATTTGGCACATGATTGGCCATCTGCAAAGCAACAAAGCCAAACAAGCAGCTCAGCTATCGTGGGTACAGTCGTTGGACTCGGTTTCGGCGGCCCTGTCACTGCAAAAAGAATTAGAACGAACACAGCGAAGCCTCGAGGTGCTTATTGAGATGAAAACGTCGCCTGAACAAGCAAAGTTAGGTCTGGGCTCCTTTGAGGAGCTAGAAACCCTTGCTCAGGCCTTAGTCTCATGCCCCCGCCTACGGGTGCGCGGCTTGATGACCATGGCTCCTCAGACCTCTGACGAAGGCCTAATTCGGCAGAGTTTTCGTACGTTGCGGGCCTGGCGGGAGCGTGCGGCGTCTAGGTTTTCTTGGACCTCATGGGACCACCTTTCGATGGGGATGTCTCAGGACTTTGAGCTGGCGATCGAAGAGGGGAGTACCCTGGTGCGGGTTGGTACAGCAATTATGGGCCCGCCCGCCGAGGATTCTCAATGAAACGCAACATAGGGTTTAAAAAGTTTCTGTTGCTCGTCGTTGGCCTCGTATGGCTATCCCAGACAGTTTTTGCTGATCCTGCACCGTCGGGGAGTACCTCCAGCGGCTTTGGCGAACCGTATACAGCCAAAGAGTTCCCAGGCTGGATGCTTGATCTGCGTCGGGGCGAATCGTTGTTTTTTGGCTCGTTTCCGCTGTTTTTTATTTTTGCAGGTCTGGGCTATGACTATTACTACTACTACGCCGTGAGCGGGCAAAACCCTGCCTACACACCGTGGCCTGCAGGGCCGGGAACCTCGGGCTGGACGACGACCACCAACGCGGGGCAACTATCTGACAAAACCACAACTTTGATGTTAGTCAGTGCCATGGCTTCGCTGATGCTGGCGCTGACCGATTGGCTGATTGGAAAGCTTACCCAGTGAGTAGTTTGCCTTCACAAAAGACGGTTGTCGTCCCCGAGCTGTTAGAACCGGTGCGACTGGATGTGTTTATCGCGTCGTTAGGTTGGTTTACCCGTAACCAATGGGAACGCCGCCAGGGTAGTGTTACTTGCGACAAAAAGGTGTTAAAACCGTCATTTAAGCTTAAGGGAGGCGAAACCCTTGAACTAACCTGGTATGAACCCCCTGAGGCGGTTCTCACGCCCCAAGAGCTCCCTTTAGATATTTTGTGGGAAGACTCTCAGCTGATTGTGCTCAACAAAGCCCGGGGCCTTGTCGTTCACCCAGCCGCTGGTCACCAGGAAGGAACCTTGGTTAACGGCCTATTGTTCCATGTCAAAAGCTTGCAAGAAGATTTTGACGAGACGGCACGGCCTGGGATTGTTCACCGGTTAGATAAAGAGACAACAGGCGTATTGGTCTGCGCCAAAACCCCTGAAG
>JABEVK010000099.1 GCA_013044245.1 Spirochaetales bacterium
GACGTTGTTCAAAGAAAAAGGAAGTCCTGTCACGTCAGTTTCCTGTACGGTGAGGGGACATGCTAAAAATGAGGTCAACGAACAATCGAATCGGCCAGGCGTGAGTTGTAACCCTCTTTCTCAAGCTCGTCAACTAATAGCCGAAGGTGTAGATTTTGCGATTCAAGTTGGACTGTGCCTGGGGCACGACATCCTTTTTACTAAAGAGTTTTCTGGTGATCAAACCGTGTTCGTCGTAAAAGACCGCCGGTTTGCTCACAGTCCCTTGGAAGGTATTCCGGCTGCGGAACAGGCTTTCTTGACGGAGAACACCAACAAGACCTAGACTCCTCAGTATGAAAACGGTAGTAGCATCAGCAATTATTCTTATTTCGTTTTTCTTTGTTAGCTTTAGCAGTAAATCGACCTTGGCTTTAGCAAGCCTTCCTCCCGCTCCGTCGGCTTCAAATACCGGTCCCAGTTGGTGGACAAAAAATACCGTATTCTATCAAATCTGGGTGAGTGCCTTTCAAAATGGCGCTCATCTGGGACAAACCCCTTCAGGCAATACCGGAAATCTAAAAGGAATTACCGCCGCGATTCAAAATGGGTATTTTACGAAGTTAGGGGTCAATGCCCTGTGGCTCTCCCCGATTTTTGCGGCCTCTTCCCTAACGCCATACAGTGCGAACAAACACGGCTATGATACGCTAGATTATGGAAAAGTCGCAGGAATTTATGGTAACGCTCAGGATTTGCGTGATTTGATTGCTGCCGCTCACGAACGAAGAATCCGCGTGATTTTTGACTTTGTTCCCAACCATACCAGTAATGAATGTCCGTGGTTTACGGATTCCGAATCCTCCTTAACCTCGGCTCATCGAAATTGGTACATCTGGCACACACAGCCGGCTCCCGACGCTCCTGGCCCCACCTTTAATGGCGCCAGCGGATGGCACATTCCTTCTGGTATTGCCGTTCCAGGCTACACGTACTACGGGATTTTTGGAAAGGGTATGCCTGACTTAAATTATGCTAACCCCGAAGTTTCTCGCACGATGCGGCAGGTGGTACGAAATACCTTGTCCTGGGGTTTTGATGGCATGCGTGTTGATGCGGCTCGCTACCTCTTTGAGGGAAAAGAGCCGGGAACGTATGCTGATCAACCGGCGACACACCAGTGGTTTGATCAACTTCGCAAACTTTTAGGTAGCTTTCCTTCTCGTCAGTCAAAAATGATGATGGCTGAAGTTTGGGGTTATGGTCCCGGTGCGACACAGCTATCCATCGATAAGACCTATTTGAATTACCGGGGAGATTCAGAATTTCAAGCAGTTTTGGACTTTATTTGGCCGACAACCGTTGTACAAGCTCTTAAAGAAGGGGGGCAAGACGGCGTCATGGCCCTACAACAACATATTGTTGATGATACACAGGCCTTGATTCCCACCGGGGGCGTCTTTGCCACGTTTTTATCGAACCATGATTTAGCGGCTAGTCGACCAGTGACTTCTTTTGGAGGAAAGGGACCTCAGCTCTATCTTGCAACAGCGTTAACCACCCTCGGTCCATGGATTCCTATCGTCTATTACGGCAATGAAATTG
Organism: Spirochaetales bacterium; assembly: GCA_013044245.1. Classification (GTDB taxonomy): domain Bacteria; phylum Spirochaetota; class Spirochaetia; order JABEVK01; family JABEVK01; genus JABEVK01. The sequence goes on from JABEVK010000099.1 coordinate 1,585, forward strand.
CTATGCCGGGGAGTGTCAATGGGCCTGATTCCAACATGCGTCAACCCTTTGATTGGACTAGCGAACAAAATCTGGTGAATACCCCCAATTCCTTATGGAATTGGCAAGCCATTCTTGATCGTCTACGCTCTGAGTATGGTGCCTGGGTTAATCCTAAGGCGTATGCGGTAAACACTTCGGATCAGAACATCCTTGCCTTTGAAATTGTTTCGGGGAGCGGAAATAAGAGTGCCTTGATTACCGCGAACTTGAGCCCAACAGCAAAAAGTTTTAGCCTCCCGTTGTCGGTGTCGGCAACGGGGTTGTTGGGTGATACCTCGAAAGATGTTGTTCGAGGGGGCCGGTTAACGATTCATCAGCTTCCTCCCGATGGGCTTCGTGTCTGGGCGCTGAATGATACCCAAGCCGTTTCTTTCTTCAGTCATGATGTTCATCCGATCTCTTACAACCCCCAGCTCGCCCTTCCGGCTCCTGAGCAGCTTTACTGGCGTGGAACGGTGAACGGTTGGGGGGCTAATGCTGGCAATCTTATGACACGTCAAGGAAAAGTCTATTCTTTAACGGTTTCTCTTACCAGTGGCGTAATGGTCCAATTTAAATTTGCCGACTCCGGTTGGGGTTCCTATAACTATGGTTGGAATAACTGTTCATGGGATGCTGCTCATGCCATCCCCCCTGGGGCGACGGCAGGAAGCTTAGGCAATGGGGTTTATGCCAACATTACGTTTATCCCAGGGACGACCGGCGATTATACTTTTCATTTTGAGTATGGACCTAACGCTCTTTGGTATGTCACCCAGAATTAGACGGGGTTGGGAATATTACTATTCAGGGTTGGGAATATTCAGGTAAAATGTGCTACCTTGGCCAAGACTACTACTGACTTTTATTGATCATTTCTTCTAAACGCTCCCGTAAGGACTTCTGATCGTCGATGTTTGGGCCGCTGGTTATTGCTTTTGGCGGGCGTCAAGGGCCTTTTGGACCGTATTTTGGTTATCGACGTTGAGGCTTGAACCATACTGAGGAAAAGTCTCTAAAAGCCAGGTCTGAACCGTCCTGTCAAACCCGGTAAACAGAGCTAGTGCGGTCAAAACCATGACCACGCCGAAGATTTTTTGAATCTTGCCAGTATTTTTGACCAGTCCAGGAAATCGTTTCAAAAGACCTTGGCCTCCTAAAACCAGAAGCAAGAGGGGAACTGCGGCTCCCACCGAATACGACAAGGTAATGAAAACGGCTCCGGCATCAACAGCTTGGCTCATTGCCAGGGATACCACGCTGGCCATAATGGGACCCACACAGGGCGTCCAAACAAGTCCTAAACTAAAACCCAGAAGTAAACCACTAAAATAACCCCCTTTAGCTTTTCGGGGGCGGGTGGAGCTTGCGGTGATCCGGCTTGCCAGAGCCATGAACGCCTCTTTTAATTGAGGTATGACCATGACCAGGCCAAAGAGGAGGATAAAGCCCGAAGCCACCCAGCGCAGAATGTCGGGACTAACGTGGAAAATCTGTACAATGGAAGAAAGCGTGAGTGTAAACAGTGTGAAACTCGCGATAAAACCAGTGATGATGCCCCAAGGTCGAAGCTTGCCGCTACCCAGAGATCCTGAAAGCACAACCGGTAAAATAGGCAGAACACAGGGCGAGACAATTGTCACTACGCCGGCAAGAAACGCGAAACTGATGAGTATCAGCA
>JABEVK010000100.1 GCA_013044245.1 Spirochaetales bacterium
AATTCGCAAATCTCGCGAAGAAGGTAAAGTGGCCCGGTCGGTGGACATTGTCTCCGGTGTGGTGCTTTTACTTCCCATGCTCTTAATTGCCTTCCTTTCAGGGTATTTTTGGGACAATGCCACGGCCATGATGACGTGGTTTATTTCGCAGTCGACCGCCTTGGACCCCATTAGCGGCGGAGGACAAGTCTCTGGAATGTTTCTTCTGTATATGGCGAAATTGGTGCTCCCCGTCCTAGGAATTGCCTTTTTAGGGGCACTCATTGCCAATTTGTTACAGTTTGGGTTTCTCTTTTCTACTAAACCGATTACCCCCGATTTTAGCCGTTTAGTGCCTAAATTCGGAAAATGGCTCCAAAACTCGTTATTTTCGACGCAAGCCCTGTTTAATATTGGAAAACAAGTGGTAAAAGTCGTGGCTTTGGGAGCCATTGCTTGGCTCAACGTTCAAGGTGTTTGGCCTCAGTTGATGAACTTGATCAGTCAGCCCATGGGTACGGCAACCTCATTTCTCTGGGGTTTGGCCATGAATATCATTTTGCAAAGTGCCGTTGTGATGCTTCTTTTGGCTGTTCCTGACTACATGTTCCAGCGTTGGCAACACCGCGAATCGTTAAAGATGAGTCGAGAAGAAATTAAAGAAGAACACAAGCAACAAGAAGGGGACCCCCTGATTCGTTCTCGGTTGCGAGAACGAATGCGCGAAATTTTGCGTCGCAACATGATGCAGAATGTCCCAAAAGCCGACGTAATCATTACCAACCCAACCCACTATGCCATTGCGCTACAGTTTGACGCCAAAACCATGGTGGCTCCTACGGTGTTGGCCAAAGGGCAAGACCTAATAGCCCAGAGGATCAAAGAGATTGCGGCACAAAATAGCGTCCCTATCATGGAAAATAAGCCCTTGGCCCGAGCCCTCTACTCGGCTGTCGAAGTGGGGGATCAAATCCCTCAAGAATACTGGGAAGTTGTCGCGAATATCTTGAAAGAAGTTTACCTCCTGTCAGGAAAGAGTCGTTATGTGGTGGGGTAGGAGTGCCGGCGCTCGAAGTGTTCGAGTTCGTGAGCAAGGACGTTGTCGTGAGCAAGGAGAGGTCAAATGAGCGATTTTTTACAGACGTTCCGGACCAGTTTCTCGAAGGGAAGGTCCGATGCCGCGATGGCGGCCGGTATCATCGGCGTTGTCCTTATGCTCTTGATTCCGCTACCGACCTTTTTGCTGGACACCTTTTTAGCTATCAACCTTCTGTTTGCTGTTTTGATTATCCTTGTTGTGATCTATACCCGGCGGGTTCTCGATTTTACAATGTTTCCTACCTTGCTGTTGGTGACAACAGTTTTTGGGTTGGCACTCAACATCTCCACAACCCGGCTTATCCTCACCGAGGGTCACAAATTTGACGGACGTATTATCCGGGCTTTCGCCACTTTTGTAGTAGGAGCTTCCGAGAACAATATCTCGGTGATGAACCTCGTCGTAGGATCAATCATTTTCATCATCCTTTTGGCTGTGCAGTTTATTGTTATTACAAAAGGTGCAACCCGGGTAGCTGAAGTTGCCGCTCGTTTTACTTTGGATGGTCTCCCTGCTAAACAGATGACCATTGACAACTCCTTTTCAAGTGGTGCGATTACCGAAGAAGAAGCTCAGCATCGCAAAGACGATCTGCAGGCAGAGGTTAGCTTTTTTGGCGCCATGGATGGTGCCTCGAAATTTGTTTCAGGAAACGTCAAGGTTGGACTGTTGATCACCTTGGTGAATGTGATAGCCGGCTTGATTGTGGGGATGACCATCCACCACGAGGCATTTAATGAGGCGTTGACGACCTACGTCAGCCTTACCATTGGGGATGGTTTGGTCACCCAACTCCCGGCTCTGCTGATTTCGGTGGCGACGGGCCTTTTAGTGACCCGATCTTCAAACACGAGTATCGGTGAGGCCGCTTTAAAACAGTTCACCCAACAGGCTAAAGTCTACTGGGTAGCCGGGGTCTTTTTAACCATAATGGGCTTTATACCAAGCTTTCCCTGGTATATCCTGTTGCCTTTGGCTGGACTTGTCTTTTTCTTGGCCTTTCGTTTATCCCGAGTCGAAATTCAAAAGCAAGAGCAGGCCCAAGAAGCGGCAAAGGCCTCTTCAGGGGCCAAAAACGGCGAGTCGCCCAAGGGCCCTGAGACGGTGGCCCCTTTGGACCCGCTCAGTTTGGAGCTCGGGTATGGTCTAATACCGCTTGTCGATAAAGAGCAGGGCGCCGAGCTTTTGGAACGGATTACGCGCATCCGGCGTGAAACGGCCTTGGATCTTGGTCTTGTTGTTCCCCGTATTCGCATTATTGATAACATGCGCTTGGAACCCAGTGACTACAGCTTAAAAATTAAAGGGATGGAAGTCGGAAGAGGAACTATCCGGATGGGCAGTTTCTTGGCGATAAACCCTGGCGGAGAACGAGAAGAAATCCCAGGCGAAAAGACATTTGATCCGGCGTTTCATCTGCCCGCTTTGTGGATAAGCGAAGAAGAGCGCGACAAAGCCGAACGGGCCGGGTACACAGTGGTGGATTCCCCTTCCATCATTGCGACGCATCTTACTGAGGTTATCAAACACCACGCCCCCGAGATTCTAGGCCGCCAAGAAGTTCAAAGCCTCGTCGATACTGTCAAAGCCGACTATCCGGCTGTTGTCGAGGAGGTATTAAAACTCTTTGGACTGGGTGAACTGCAAAAGGTTCTTCAAGGACTTTTATCCGAACAAGTCTCGATCCGAAACCTTGTCGTCATTTTAGAGACGGTCGCTGACTACGGCCCAATTACGAAAGATATTAGCTTTTTGATTGAAAAGGTCCGCCAAGCCTTGGCCCGGCAAATTTGCCTTCAGTACGCCGATGACGACAAAGTATTGCACGTGCTAACCTTAGAGCCCTCGCTAGAACAAAAAATCATCGAGTCGCGGCACGAGGGCGTAGGAGGGGCGGTCGCCGCCCTGGAGCCCGAGTTCATGCGTCTGTGGATCAATGCTATCACGAATACCTTTAGAAGCACCCAGAATATGGGCTACTTGCCGGTTTTGCTCACCAGCGAAGCTGCCCGCGCTTTGGTCAAAAATAGTACGCAACGCGAAATTCCTGATTTGACGGTGCTCTCGGTGCCCGAAATTGCCCCAGGGATTCGAGTGGAATCCTTGGGAGAAGTTCAAGTTTCTGATCAGGCCAAAGCGTCATAAAAGATTTTTAAAAAGGAGGTAGAGCCAGGATGCACCAATTTTTCACCGAAAGTGGCGCCACATTTCAAGAAGCAATGGACAAAGTCCGGAACAAGTACGGAGGTTCAGCGCAAATTACCGCACATCGTACGGTGGAAATGGGAGGCTTTCTCGGATTCTTCCAGCGGGAAGGGGTAGAAATCTCAGGGTTTCTTAAGCATGATTGGAATACTCAAGAAAAAGAAAAAGCGAAATTAGAAGAGGAGAAACGCAAACTTCTGGCCGTAGCTCAAGCTAAAGTTGTCGAAGAAAAAAAAGAAGATCACCTCAAATCGGTACTCGAAGAGGTAAAACTTCTTAAAAAACAAGTCGAAGAACTTCCCGATAAAATGCCTGAGGCGAGGGCTCCAGAACACCCCTCGTTAAAACGTCTAACGGAAATCCTAGAAGACAATGACTTTTCTCCGGCTTATATTCGTATGCTTATTGATCGTGTTAAACGCGAATGTAGTATGGCAGACCTCGAGACTTACGAAACCTTAGAGGCTAAGGTCGTCGAATGGATAGCTCAATCCCTTACCATCTATGAAGATATTCCTGGCTCTAAACCACGGATTTTTATTTTGGTTGGTCCCACCGGTGTAGGTAAAACGACGACAATAGCGAAATTGGCCGCCGTCTACGGTTTGGGTGTTGGCGGTGAAAAGCCGCTGAAATTGTCGCTGATCACGATTGATAACTACCGTATTGGTGCCAAGCAGCAAATTGAGTCTTATGGCGAAATTATGGAAATCCCTGTTACCTGCGTTGAGAGCTATGACACCCTCAGGCAGAGAATAGAGCTTGATGCCCAACGAGATATGATTTTGATTGATACGATAGGGAAAAGTCCCAAGGACTTCGTCAAGCTCGCAGAAATGCGGCATTTGCTTGAAGGCTGTGGTCGCCCTAGCGAAGTACATTTGGCGGTTAGTGCTACCACCAAGACCAAGGATATCCGTGAAATCTTTCAGCAATTTGAGTCCTTTGGGTACCGTTCACTGGTCTTAACCAAGCTAGATGAAACCTCGGTGGTAGGAAACCTGATTTCGCTGTCTTGGGAACGACAAAAACCCATTTCATTTTATACGGATGGCCAAGCGGTACCTATGAATATCCAACGTGCCACCAAAGCATTTTTACTCGAACGACTGGTGGGCTTCCGGCCCGAAAATCTCAAACTCATGAAAAGGACCGAAAATGGCCGATCAAGCTGAAAAACTCCGCGAACTTGTCAAAGCCCGTGCTACTGTGTCTGAAGGCCCCACGCCTTCCGCAAAAAAAACTCGGGTCATCACGGTTACGTCAGGAAAAGGTGGCGTGGGAAAAACTAACCTTTCGGTGAATTTGGCCTTAGCCTATTCTCGTATGGGTAAAAAAGTGATTATTTTGGATGCTGACCTGGGACTTGCCAACGTCAACGTGGTTTTGGGAGTTATCCCCAAGTACACACTTTACCACATGATCCGCCAGCAAAAAACGATGAAGGAGATTTTGACGCCGACCGACTACGGTATTTCGTTTGTTGCCGGGGCTTCTGGCTTTACCAAAATCGCCAACCTTAACGATACTGAACGGGCGGCGTTTATTCAGGAACTGTCGACACTGTCCGATGCCGATATTTTGATCATTGATACTTCAGCTGGAGTGACCAAAAACGTCCTTGATTTTGTAGCCGCCGCTGATGACACTTTGATTGTAACGACGCCAGAACCCACCGCCATTACGGATGCCTATGGCATTATTAAAATTATCGCCACTGAGTTTACGACCGCCGATATGGGGTTAAAATTGATTGTCAATCGTGTCGATTCGGTCATCGAAGGTAAGAGGGTTGCTGAGCGAGTCATCAACATTGCGAGTCAGTTTTTGAACGTCAAGGTCGACTATCTGGGTTTCGTGTACGAAGACCCCAGTGTGCAGGCCGCGGTGCTCAAACAGCGCCCTTTTTTGATTCAGGACGCGAAGAGCAAAGCCAGCCAGTGTTTAATGAATATTGTTAGCCGCATGGAAAAAGTAGAGTACCGGGAAGGTCGAGGAATTTCTGGCTTTTTAAGCCGCTTTTTCGGACGCCAGGAAGAAAAAGAATGATCAGAATGACTTGTCTTGACGGTACTAGGCTTCGTCTTTTAATCTAATTAGGAAGGGGAGGGTCTTTCATGTCTTGGAAAGTCGCATTCGCCGCCGCCGGAGGGGCCTTTCTCCTTTCCTTCATTAGTGCGGGCGTTGGGGGTTCGGATTTAGGGAGTATGTTTCTGAGGGCCCTTTTTTTTGGCATTTTGGCCTTTGGAGTGACTTTGGGCGTTGAGTGGGTCTTGAGAACTGTGTTACCTGAGCTGTTTCAAACGGTCAGTCTTCCAGAAGAGCCGGAATCACCTCGGGTAGATATTACGCTGGAACCCGATTCCTCTGAGTTCGTCAGGGAACTCAATCCGAATGAGACATCGGAATCGGAGGCAGAAACGCCTGCCCGTGAGGTTGCTGCGCCTACGCCGGAGCATGAAATGCCTTCAGACGGTGAAGATTTGCCTGAGATTGGATCATTTCTGGCGTCGTTTGGCCCCGAAGGGACTCAGTCTTCTGACGTGTCGGTTGAGACTTCTCGGGGGGATTCTTCTCGCGAAGATTATTCTCGGGGAGAACCGGACCGAACACCCACGGGGGATGTTATCTTGGATGGTATTGCCCATGATCCCACGGTTTTGGCCAAGGCCGTCCAAACCGTTTTGAAGAAAGGCCAGTAAGGATTGAGGATGTCAGACAACGTCTTGAATGAAAAAATCGAGGCTCAGGCCTGGCTGGAATACAAAAAGACGCGAAGTCCCAAGCTCAGGGATTCTTTTATTCGTCAGTATGCGCCCCTGGTGCGTTATGTTGCTGGAAAGGTAGCCATGGGTTTGCCTCAAAATGTCGATTATGATGATTTGGTAGGGTATGGGGTTTTTGGGCTTATTGACGCGATAGACAAGTTTGATCCCGAAAAACACGTCAAATTTAAAACCTATGCCGTTACTCGTATCCGGGGTGCGATTTTTGATGAATTGCGTGCTATTGATTGGGTTCCTCGGTCTGTTCGTCAAAAATCCCGAGAGGTCGAAGAAGCCATCGTGAACTTGGAATCAAAGCTGGGGCGACAAGTCACCGACAAAGAGATCGCTGACGAGCTTGGGCTGAAAGAAGACGAGTTTAACGACACTCTGATCAAGATCAGTGGAACCTCAGTGCTGTCCTTGAATGACGTTTGGTACACTGGTGACGAAAATGATAAAGTTTCTATTGTTGAGAGCATTGAATCCCCTCAAACGCTAAACCCTGACAATATTGTTGAACGCGAAGTTGTTAAGAAGGTGATCTTAGAGGCCCTTCAAGAGTTACCAGAAAAAGAGAAAAAGGTTCTTGTTCTTTATTATTATGAAGACTTAACCTTGAAAGAAATTGGAAAAGTTTTAGAAGTTACGGAATCCCGTGTCAGTCAGCTTCATACCAAGGCGATCTTGCGGCTTCGGGCAAGGCTGATGAATGCCCGAAAAGGGATTTTTTAGGCGAACAGCCGGGAGGCGTCATGGTCTCGCTCGAACAACTCAAAGAATTTATGAGGGAGCGTGCCGAAGAGGACCGCCGCCTGCGTTCCGTTGCGGTCTCGGGGGCTACGCTCGAAGAAGCTCTGAAAGCGGCGTCGGTTGAGCTTGGAGTCCCCACTCGACGTTTGGAGTATGATGTTTTGCAAAAAGGCTCGCAGGGGACCCTGGGACTTGGCCGCAAACCGTGGTCGTTGATGGTCTTTGAAGTCAAAAAAGACGCAAAGGTGTCCCACGAATCAGACTCCGAGTTTATGCCCGAAATTTCTTCGACGGAACCCGTCGTCAATGAAGATGGGCACATTCATATTCGTTTATGGCATGATGGCGCTTACATCAAAGTGACAGCGCCCGTTGGTGAGGGTGCCCCCGCCAACGAAAATCAAGCGTTGGAATTGCTACACCTGCGCAATGTCCGCGATATTAACCGTCAAGTTTTAAAGGGTGCGCTGAAGCTAGCCAATGGAATGTATGGCAAAGTGGGGGATTACCCCCACAGCCCGGCGGCGGATACACTCATGACGGTAGATATAGACGACCAGGAAATGCGTGCTTCGGTGGTATTAACGCCACCGGGGATGAACGGCGCGGACATTTCTCGTGAAGAACTCGAACACTTTCTGAAAAATAATGGGGTGGTCCATGGGCTCATGATGGCCGATATCGAAGCGTTGATTGATGAGCCTGTTTACAGCCGTAAGGTGGTTGTGGCCCAAGGAACCAAACCTATCCCGGGTCAGGATGCCCGCATCATTTATAACTTTGATACCACACTGCGAATCAAGCCGAAAGAGATCGAAGGTCGGGTCGATTTTAAAGAATTGAATACCATCCGAAACGTTTTAAAAAACGAAGAATTGGCCCGTAAAGAGCCTGCGCAACGAGGTATACCAGGTCGAACCGTCACCGGTAGAAGCCTACCCACAAAAGACGGACGAGATATTCCGTTTGATTTGGGCAATAACGTCACCCTGTCAAAAGACGGCCTTCGGGTTTTGGCGACCTCAGATGGCCAAGTGATGCTCTTGCAAAACAAAATCACGGTTGAAACCGTGATGGTGATCTCAGGAAATGTCAACAATTCGGTAGGAAATATCAATTTTTTGGGCAGTGTCCTGGTCAAAGGCAGTGTGGACGATGGGTTTACGGTTAAAGCCGTCGGCAACATTGAAGTATTAGGTAACGTTGGTAAAGCGGTGCTAGAAACCCATGCCGATATCATTGTTCACCAGGGCATTAACGGTGGTGGTGAAGGGCATGTTATTGCTGGGCAAAGTTTATGGTCTAAGTTTATTCAAAATGCCAAGGTGGAAGCGGGCACCTTTGTCATCGTTTCGGACGGAATCTTGCACTCTCAAGTCACTGCGGGAAAAAAAATCCTCTGCAAAGGCAAACGGGCCAAAATTGTGGGTGGGTATTTGCGTGCTTCAGAAGAAATCAATGCCTCCAGCCTAGGGGCGATTGGCTCGGATGAAACCATCCTGGAAGTGGGCTTTGACCCCAAGTTAAAAGAAGAGCTGGACCAAATGGTCGAGCAGAAAGAGCAGCTCGAAAAGAATTTCAACCAGCTGAGTTTAAACCTACAGGCTTTGCTAAAACAAGAACGCATTGTGAAAACTCTACCACCGGAAAAGCTTCAGCAAAAGAAAACTCTTATGGCCAAACATACTGAGATTAAAAACCAGCTGTCACAGTTAACTGATCAACTTGAAAAACGCCAAGCAGAACTTGAAGCCTTACGATTCTCGGGTAAAATCTCGTCTTCGGGCGATATCTACCCCGGTACCCGGTTTATTATTAAAGAAGTCACTTACGATGTGATACGAGAATGCAGTGGTCTGACTTTTATTCGTGACGGAAACGTGGTAAGATCTATTAAGTACGAAGATATTGAAGAAGACGAGATTGCTAGGAGGCCAGGATGATTCGCCCTTTGGATCTGCAAGCCATCTATATGAATCTCGATAAGGTCAGTAAGGAACATTCCTTAAGCCGCAACCACGTCATCAATCAGCAGACACTCGAAGCTCAGAAGCTACTCAAACTCCACGAGGCAGACAAAAACGCCGTTCAGTCGACGCAGGCTACCGAAGAATCCTCGAATGAAGGGGCCAAGGTCCGTACTGATGAAGAGGACACGGAGCGTGAAGCTCAAGGCCAGTTTGCGAAAAAGCACCAGCCCCCCGAGGAAGAAAAGCCGCAGGACGAAAAATGGACTGACACTAGGCTGGGGGCTCATGTGGATTTGACGAGCTGAGGCATAACAATGACATTAGTGTTACTCTTGGTTTTTAATCTGTTGATATGGACAGGTTTCTATTGGTTTTTTAGGCGTCGGATTGATCACAAAATGGGGTCTCAGGAACTGCTTAAAGAAGTGCAAGATGAAGTGGACGCACTGGTCAAAGAGCTGAATCTAACATCAGAACGCAATATTGGTGTTTTGGAGGAACGTTTAGTGCGTCTTGAAAGCTTAATTCGCTCTGCCGATCAGCGGTTAACCCTTTGGGCGAAAGAAGAGGAAAAGCGCGCCCAGCCTTTGGTGTATTCCAAACTCAAACCGGCGTCCGAAAAGGCACTACCTGAAAAGGTTCTACCTGCGAAAACTTTGTCTGAGAAGACTCCTGAGCCAACGTTGCAGGAAAAATCTTCACGTGAAATTCCTTCAGTTTCTTCTTTGGTTTCCCAGGTGGCTACTCCCGTTGTGGAAGCCGAATCACCTCCTACCTCCTTGAGGGAGAGAGTGCTTCTGGCCCGGGCTCAGGGGCTGTCTTCTGGCGAGATAGCCCAAAAGTTCGGGGTAACTCAGGCTGAAGTTGAACTAATTTTGTCTCTTTACCCATTACGATCGTGAGTTTTGAGCTCTTTCGACCAGCACTACCACACTGCGTGGACCAAGCGTTAGACGCTGTCCGGCTTCGGGGGCCTGAGCTTCATCAAAGTAGCCCGGGTCGCTCGCGGTATCAATAACACGGCACCAATGGTAACCGTCGCTTGAGGGGGGGATCTTAAACGATACATCTCCCCAAAAGAAGTTCAAACCGATCCAGAGGTTGTTGTCATCGCGGACAGACCCCGTCTCAGAACGGTGTCCGGCGATCAGTAAGGCTAGGCAACGTTCAAACCATGCCCAGGTAAGCTCGCCTTCAGGACCCATCCAACGAACATCCGGAAGCGTTCCCTGGTCATGAGTCTTACCCTGAAAAAAGGTTTCACGGCGGAGTGCCGGATGCCGACGGCGAAAGTGAATCAGGAAGCGCACAAAGGAGTGAAATTCAGCTTCGTTGCGGACAAGATCCCAATTGAGCCAATTCAAACGGTTATCGTGGCAATAGGTGTTGTTGTTTCCGAATTTTGAGTAGCTCATTTCGTCGCCAGCTAACAGCATGGGCGTGCCCTGTGATAACAATAAGAGGGCTATTAGGTTGCGTTTTTGACTGCGGCGTAGTTGTTGGATTTGAGCGTCTCCTGTGACGCCTTCATGGCCACAGTTCCAAGAGAGGTTGTTGTTGGCTCCATCCAAATTGTTTTCGGCATTGGCCCAGTTGTGCTTGACGTTGTAACTAACCAGGTCCTGTAGGGTAAAACCGTCATGTGCGGTGATAAAATTAATGCCGTGGTAGGGGTGTCGGCCATCAAAATGAAATAAATCCGAACTCCCCGCTAAACGGGTAGCAAGGGCACCAATTTTTTCAGGATCGGATTTGACTGCTGAACGAATATCATCGCGGAAATGGGCGTTCCATTCCGCCCAACCACGGGGAAAATCTCCCACTTTAAAGAGGCCCGCCGCGTCCCAGCCTTCGGCTATAATTTTGGTTTGGGATAAGATCGGGTCATGGGCAATGTCATTGAGTACAGAATAGTTGGGAATCCACTCCCCGTCGGGACCGCGTCCTAGGATGGCGGCTAAATCAAAACGAAAGCCATCGATGTGCATATCTACTACCCAGTACCTGAGACTATCAAGAATCAGCCGACGGACGACGGGATGGTTACAGTTGAGGGTGTTACCGCAACCAGAGTAGTTTTTGTAGTGGCGGCCCCCATCCAGCATATAGTAAATGGAGTTATCAAACCCACGAAAGCTCACCAGCGGACCGTATTCATTACCTTCGGCGGTGTGGTTGTAAACAACGTCCAGGATGATTTCTAAGCCGGCGTCGTGAAAGGCCTTAACGAGCTGCTTGAATTCATGCACTGCGGTTCGACCATCACCATCCGAGGCAAACCAAGCACAGGGGCTAAAAAAGTTAACCGTTGAGTAGCCCCAGAAGTTTTTCAGTGGTTCTCCTGTCTCAGGATTGGTCTTGATGTTTTCTGCGGGGTTAAATTCGTGGAGGGGCAGTAGTTCAACACTGGTTACCCCCAAATCTTTTATGTAAGGAATCTTTTCAATAAGACCGCGAAAGGTACCAGGTGCCAAAGTCCCCGACGTGGGGTCCTTGGTATAGGCGCGGACATGGGCCTCATAAATTACCGTGTCTTTGAGTGGAATTTGTAGGGGTTTGTCTCGATCCCAACAAAAACGCGAAGGAGCCACCACAGCAGCCTTCACGGCCTTGCTAAGGTTGGGCATACGGCTAAAGCTCATATCCCCCTTTTCATCTTCCCATTCGTAGGCATAGGCTGAGGCCTCATCCCAGTGATACGTCCCCACCACTGCTTTGGCGTAAGGGTCTAGCAACAGTTTGTGGGGGTTAAAGCGGTGGCCCTGATCGGCCGGATGCCAGGGGCCGTCGACCAAAAAGCCGTACAGCTGGCCGTCTTGAATCCCTTCAACCCAGATATGCCAAATATCACCCGTTTTATTCAGCGTGCTATCGAGCAGGACCCTGGCACAAGGCTCACTTTCGGCTGTGGAAAAAAACAGGAGTTCCACGGCAATCGCATGACGAGAAAACACCGCGAAGTTGCATCCTTGACTGTCGAGAGTCGCCCCCAAATTGTAGGGCTCGCCGGGCTTTGTTTGTAGGGTTCCAGTAGGAAACAAGGTCGTGCTCACGTACATACTATCGAACATTCGGGAAGGGGTTGTAAAGCCGATCCACTTGAAATGATATAAAAAATTGGAGACAATGCATCCCGGAGGTTCATGAATGAACGATTCCGTTTTAGATTTCACTATTGAAAGTCTCGGTGAACGAAAGTTAAAAAATCCCCTCCAATATGCCAATATTGATGGAAATCTTGAAGCTGCCTATGTCAAAGATGATGAGTTTATCCTCTTTAAGGTCTGGGGGCGAAAAGGGGAACAACCTGCTCCCCTCGATAAGAGTAATGTGATGGAAAAATCGGGACCTCGCGAAACCATGTACTTTAACCCCCACCATGTTCATGCCGCTATTGTGACGGCGGGGGGGCTGTGTCCGGGGTTGAATGACGTTATTCGCTCGTTGGTCCGAAACCTGTGGTACGTTTACGGAGTAAGGCGTATCACAGGTATTCAATACGGGTTTAAGGGCTTTTTGCCGGAATATAACTTTCCTGTGGTGGAACTCGACCCAGACATCGTAGACGATATTCACAAGATTGGTGGAACGATGTTGGGCTCAAGTCGCGGCGGAGGCGATATCCAGGCTATCGTTGATGCTATGGAGCGGATGAATATCAATATGTTGTTCACTATCGGTGGTGACGGTACCCAACGGGGTGCTCTGGCTATTGCCGAAGAAATCGAACAGCGGGGCCTCAAAATTGCCGTCGTTGGTGTTCCCAAGACCATTGATAATGACCTGTCGTTTATTCAAAAATCTTTTGGGTTTGAAACGGCGGTTTCACGCGCAGTTTCGGCGGTCTCAGGTGCTCATGTTGAGGCTGACAATGCGATCAACGGTATTGGATTAGTTAAAGTTATGGGACGAGAGTCAGGGTTTATCGCCGCTCATACCGCTTTGGCTAGTACCGAGGTGAACTTTGTGATGATTCCCGAGGTAGATTTTGACCTTGATGGACCCAAAGGCTTTTTGCAGGCTCTGAAGCGTCGTCTTTTGGCGCGCCATCATGCCGTCATCGTGGTGGCGGAAGGGGCGGGCCAGAAGTTTCTCAAGCACATCGAGGAAACAGATGCTTCGGGCAACAAACGGCTTGGCGATATTGGGGCCTTGCTTCGCGATAAAATCGCGGAGTTTTTTAAGCAAGAGGCGATGGAAATCAATTTGCGGTATATTGACCCCAGCTACACCATTCGTTCTGCACCCGCAGACCCCAACGACTCGTTGTATTGTGCCCGGCTAGGAGCTAATGCCGTGCATGCGGCCATGGCGGGCAAAACCAAAATGTTGGTTTCTCTTTGGTCAGATAAGTTTGTCCACGTGCCTATTAAGATGGCCACCTTACGCCGTAACTATGTCAACCCCGAGGGGAGTCTTTGGCGCGATGTGGTTGAGGCTACTCGTCAACCCCAGTCGATGACCAACACCGATTAACGAAAAAAAATCCCCGCTCGAGGAATTTTTGGTTTCCTGTGTGGAAATTTTTAGATTCCCGAGTGGAAATTTTTTTGGCCAGTTCAGGCCAGGCTTGGCCTGTTTAGAGTGACTTCAGGTGATGGTACTCGAAACTTTCAACAAGGGCCTCCCACGACGCCTCAACAATGTTCTGGCTGACCCCTACGGTGTCCCAATCGGTGACCCCATCGGTCATGCTGACGAAAACCCTCACTTTGCTGTCCGTACTCACGTCATCTGACGTCAGGACTCTGACCGAAAAATCCTGCAGAGTCAGGTTCTTTAAAAATGGGTAAACATGGTCCAGAGCGTTGCGCAGGGCTTTATCGAGTACACCGACAGGCCCCAAGCCCACGGCAGCTCCCATGTAGTGCTTTCCCTCGGCCAAAACAAACACACGGCCTAGGGTTTGGGGCTCTCGGTTCCAGGTTTTAAAAGACTCGAGGTGATAGTTGTCTAATTCAAAAAGAGGACGATAGCGGCCCAGCACCTTCAGCATTAACAATTCAAAAGAGGCTTCGGCGGCTTCATACTCGTAGCCCGCGTTTTCTTTTTCTTTTAGGATTCTGGTCAGCTCTTGCACTTCATGGCTATTTTTTTCAAAAGTTCCAAACTTAGCCAGTTTCAACGCTACGGTCGATTTTCCTGCCAATTCCGAAACAAGAATTCGGCGGGTATTCCCTACCAGGTGGGGATCCATGTGCTCCATGAGTCCCAAGGTTTTTTTGCCATCGGAGGTCTGTCCGCCGGCTTCGCCTTTTTGAAGAACATCAGCGTGTTGTCCAGCCTTGTGCCCAAAAGCGGCTTCACCCACAAAGGGTTGCCGACGGTCGGGGATCAAATTGGCCTTTTCAGCGACAAAACGCGAGAGTTCAGTCATTCGAGGCAAGGCCATCCCCGTGGTATAGGGCAATTTGATGGAGAGGTTGGGCACAATGGTAC
>JABEVK010000101.1 GCA_013044245.1 Spirochaetales bacterium
AAGGGACGTTTAACGGTGCCGTTGTCGTTACCCGTGACATTACCGATTTAGTCAAAGCACAAAAAGCGGCCTTAGAAGGCGAACTTCAATTTCGGGCGCTCTTTGAAGCGGCGCCTTTGGGCTTCTTTCAAGTCGAAAATGGCATCTTGAAGCGGGTCAACATCGCGTTTGCAAAAATGTTCGGCTATGCGAACACCGAGGAACTCGTGGGGCACCGTTGGGACGATATTCTCACCGCCGAAAGTTTAACTCCAGGACGATTGCTAGAGGATGCCGGCCTTCGTCAGCCCGACCATATCCGCGGCACGGAACTTTCAGGACGAAAAGCCGACGGGACAGTCTTCCCCCTCCGCCTCGACTTAGCAGGGGCTCCTCATCAAGGAAAAGTTCTGTTGATTGGGGCAGCCCAAGATTTGACGGAACGTCACCGCATGGAGGTGTCGGTTCTCAATTCTCAGCGTTTAGAGTCCTTAGGTGTTTTGGCAGGTGGCATAGCTCATGATTTTAATAATCTTTTGGGGGGTGTCTTTGGCTTTCTTGAACTGGCCATGCAAACGGTCGAGGAGGATTCTAAAACCTATGGATATTTGCAAAAGGCCCTCTCGGTTTTTCGACGTGCTCAAGATTTGACCCGTCAGCTCATCACCTTTGCCAAAGGGGGCCAACCGGTGAAAAAGCTTGTCGATTTACGACGTGTCTCTGAAGAAACCGCGCGGTTTGTCCTTTCGGGAGGAAATGTTCGGTTGATTACCCAATTTGCCTCGGATCTTTGGCTTTGCGAAGCCGATACCGGTCAAATGAGTCAGGTCATCGACAATTTGATTATCAATGCGCGGCAAGCCATGCCCAATGGGGGAACCGTTACCCTGACCGCCCGAAATGTGGCCCCGGAAGCGGCTCCTCCCCAACTTCTGAAAGGACCCTATATCGAAATTACGGTCGCTGATACCGGCCCCGGGATTGCCCAAGAAATCTTGCCACGGATTTTCGACCCCTTCTTTTCAACCAAAAAGGAAGGGAGTGGCTTGGGTTTGGCTGCTGTGTATTCCGTGGTGTCAAAACATGGCGGTCTCGTAGAAGCGGAATCGAAAGAGGGGGCAATTTTTCATATCTGGTTGCCGGCGTTGTTAGACAAACCGGCAGATCTGACGGTCTCGTCGCAAGCCCTGTCGCGCCGTATTCTTGTTTTGGATGATGAGGAAAGCCTCAGGGAAGTCACAAGTGCCTTTTTAGAAGAAATGGGGTACAGCGTGGCTTGCACGGCTTCGGGAGAAGAGGCCGTACAAGTGTTTTTACAAGCCAAGGATGCTTCTCTCCCGATTGGTTTTGCGTTAGTTGATCTGACGATCCCTGGTGAAAAAGGGGGCTTGGAGGTACTCAAAGAGCTCCGTAAGCATCACCCGACGTTAAAGGCCGCCGCCATGAGTGGCTATTCGCAGGACGATGTTTTGTCCGACCCCAATGCTTTTGGTCTTGTTGGGTGCTTGAGTAAGCCCTTTACCAGACAGGAACTGCAAACTTTTTTGGAGCTTCATTACCCCTTTTCTGATTGACCAGAAATACCCGGATTCTGTCGAAACCGCTTGGGTACCTTAACGGCATCAAAAAGGGCATTAAGAAGCGAGTTACTACCCTTGGCGTCTTGGTTTAGTTGCCAAATCATTAACCCACCACCCTGGGCTCGGGCGAGGTTGACGGCTTTGGCACGAAGGGTATCAAAACCATTATAGCTGTAGCCATTTGAGGTGTCCGAGGCGGTGGCCCGGCTATCGCGCCTGAGAATTGCTGCAAAGGTACGGGCGTGGTGATCTGAAAAACGCCGCCCATAAAACGGAACGCCAAGAATGGCCTTTGAAGGAGGCAAGTGCCGGGTTTTTAGCCAATACTCGAGAGCCTGGCGGGCAAATTGGTAGGAGGATTGAGGCCAACCGTAGGGTTCTCCCCAGCCATCGTCGTACGCCATGATATTCACAAAATCGACATCCTGAAGCACGCTATCTTTGAACACGGCGTCGGTGTCAGGCGAAGCGCTGACCGCTAAACTCAGGATTTTACCCTCGGCATGGAGCTTTTGGCTTAAACCGTGAACAAAAGTGGCAAACTCGTCGGCTTGAGACGGAGCGGGAAATTCCCAATCGAGGTCAACGCCATCAAGGTGATACTCGGCCACCAAACCCAAGGTGTTGTTGATGAACGCTTGGGTAAGCTCAGGGTAGGCCATAATGGTAGGAAAGGCATGGGGATCAAAACTTGCACCACCGTCTAACGAGACGAGGACTTTTACATGATGGGAGTGGGCCAAATGAACCAAACTTTTCAAACGGTTGGGATGGGTAAGGGGTTCATAGGTTGCGCTTTCGCACGGCGAGGCAAAGGCCCAGCAAATGTCGGTTAGAGCTCGGTAATCGACCAATTGGGGATGTCCTGACCACGAAGGAAAGTAACCCACCATTTTAAAATGATGAGGCAGACGGAACTGGTGGCTGACGATAGGAATATAGGCGATTTGAGTAGCGCAGGCACTGAAGAGCAAAAAGAAACCCAACGAAATAGCCTTAATACTTGTTAAAAAGAATTTCATATTGTAATAATTTTAAGGATAGCAGAAAGGTTTACGAGTGCCAAGTCCCTGCTTAGTGTCCGGCTGTTTCTCGAATAGCCTGTTAAAAATTTAACAGGTTAACGGATTTTTGGGGGTTAGAAGGCCTGTGGTGGGTATATTTTTCGAGACTTCCGCGCAAGGGAAAAAAAATCCGAGATCGAGACACGAATTCTCCACGATGTAATCTATAATCACGCCGCTTTAAGGCTATTTTCTGTCGACTTTTAAGCTTGATGTGGTTGAGATTAAGACTCAGTTCCGTCAAGAACAAGATTGAAACTTTTGCCAAAGTGGGTTCAATCGTGTTTTTCGTGGCAAAATCTCTGAAACTCCCCTAAAAAGTTTTGAATTTCGCATCTGTGGCAGGTTCCGGAAGGGGAAAAACCTGTTAAAAATTTAACAGGTTTAGAGGATTAACAAGGAAAAAGAGTTTGACCTTTATTAGCGCGTCGGCGGAGTGTTAAGGTTGCATCTTTTTCTTCAGACTCGCCATCAGGTCGTCCCAATCTTCTTCAGTAACGTCTTCTTGCTGAGTTTCGGACTCTTGTAAAAGTTCAGTCGGAAGTTCTTCGAGAAAGGGGCTAGGGGCGGGGTGAAAGGTTTCTTTTAAAGTCCGTCGCGTGCGGCAAACGGTAAGGTAGAGCTTTTCTCGAGCCCGGGTAATTGCGACGTAGAATAATCTTCGTTCTTCTTCGAGAACCTCTGGGCCTTCGGCTAAGCTTTTTTCGTGGGGCATAATTTTATCTTCGACACCCACCACAAAAACAACTTTAAACTCTAAGCCCTTTGAAGCATGAATGGTCATCAAGCTGACGGCACCTTTTTCTTCGCGGTCGTTGAGGTCGTCTCGGGTGATGAGCGTGATTCGATTTAAAAATGACCCCAGGTCAGGTCGGGAATTATCGGGGTCAGTTTCCCAGTCTTCTAAGAATTTTAAAAGGCTCTCGATATTTTGAGTTTTCCAGCGAAAGGCCTTATCGCTTTTAGCATTCTCGAGGGCCAAATACTCATAATACCCGGCCTCTTCAAGCAGTTCACGAGCCTGGGGAGCCATTTTTACCCGAGGTCTTCGGCTACGGGTTTGGTATTCCTCGATGAGTTCCATAAAGGCTGCCAATTCGGCGCGGGTCTCGTCAGGCACCCCCGATTGTTGCGTTACAAGAATATCTTTAAGGGCATCAAAGTGACAGAGACTTTTGGCGCGTGAAACGGCTACCAAAAGTTCTAAAAATTGACGGCCAGCACCTCGGCGGGGAGTGTTGAGAATGCGCAAAAAATTAACATCGTCAGAGGGGTTAACGACCAGACGGAGGTAGGCGATGACATCTTTCACCTCCTTGCGTTGAAAAAAGCTCGTGCCGCCCGAGACTTTATACGGAATGTTGTGGTGCAGTAGGGCCATTTCGAGATGTTTGGTGAGGCTGTTTGTCCGCACAAGAATACCAAAGTCATCGTAGGTTCGATTTTCGCGAAACTTCAATGTTTTTATGGTTTCGGCGATAAAACGGGCTTCATCGGTTTCGTCAACAGGGTGAATTACTTCAATGGACTTGCCCCCTTCGGTGGGTGTCCACAACGCCTTTTCTTTTCGGTTAGTATTGTGAACAATCAACGCATTGGCGGCCGCAAGAATAATGCCAGTCGAGCGGTAGTTTTGCTCCAATTTGATTTCTTTGCGTTCGGGAAAGTGGCGTTCAAAAAGAACGATGTTTTCAAAGTTGGCGCCGCGCCAAGAGTAAATACTCTGGTCGTCATCACCAACCACGCAAAGGTTCCGATGTTCGTCGGCCAAAAGGCGAACGATCTCGAATTGACTGATCGAGGTGTCTTGAAACTCATCGACAAGAATATAGCGATAGCGTTTTCGGTACGCGTCAAGAATCTCGGGGTGGGTCGAAAACATTTCTATCGGTTTCATAATCAAGTCATCAAAGTCAACCGCATTATAAAGGAGCAAGTGTTCGCCGTATTCTCGGTAGAGTTCTCGGTACTCAGCCGGTTCCCCCTCCCAGCCTCGGCGTCCTGTTTTGATGGCTGAGAATAGTTGTGCGACGTCGGGCAGGTCTTTGCTTTCCCAAACTTGTCCCAGCTCATGGGCGCAACTTTTAAGAAGGGTAAGGCAATCTTCGGTATCGTAGATGGTAAAATTGTCGCGGTAACCCAAGGCTGA
The DNA here is from genome assembly GCA_013044245.1 of Spirochaetales bacterium. Classification (GTDB taxonomy): domain Bacteria; phylum Spirochaetota; class Spirochaetia; order JABEVK01; family JABEVK01; genus JABEVK01. The sequence goes on from JABEVK010000101.1 coordinate 4,773, forward strand.
GCCGCTTTCTCTAAGAACTTGAACGCCAAACGCATGAAAGGTCGACACGGTCAGGTTCGTGAGTTTGCGTCCGGTTAGCTCTTTGACACGCTGCTCCATCTCTCGGGCGGCTTTGTTGGTGAAGGTGAGTGCCAGGATAGCATTTTGCGGAATATGTTCTTCTAACATCTGAGCGATCCGGTAGGTGATCACCCGTGTTTTTCCACTGCCAGCACCGGCGATAATCAGTAAGGGGCCATGGAGGGTATGAACGGCTTCGTATTGTTCGGGGTTCAAGTCAGGAGGTGAAGAAGGCATAACCTTTAAGTTAACCGCGACGTCAAGTTTGGTCTAGCAAGTCAAAGTTGATCTGGCCAATAAATAGAAAAACCGCTACTATCGGGAAGGGAGCGTGGCATGTCGGAGGTCTTTCAACGGCTGGTCAAAACTTTATCTCATGAAGAACGTCGGGATCTTCTGACAAGGCTCACCGCGGGCCCAGAACCAGATTCTTTGGCCCCTGCGCCTGCTGAAACTGAACTGGAATGGGAAGAAGTCTACCAGTCTTATAGC
>JABEVK010000102.1 GCA_013044245.1 Spirochaetales bacterium
GACATCCCATTTTGCAGCCCACCTGAGAGCTAACACAGAGGGTTTTTCGATCTTCTTCGGGAATATACGCGGCTTCAACAGTTCGTCCAGCCACCCGAAAGAGGTACTTTTTGGTACCATCAACGGATTCTTGACCCTGTAGTGGTGCTTGACGGCCAACGTCAAAACCTTCGGCAAGCTGTTCCCTCAAAAAGGCTGGCAGGTCGGTCATCTGATCAAAAGTAGTAACTCGTTTTTTATACAACCACTGAGCCAACTGATTGCCTGTATAGGCTGGGCGACCTAAGCTTTCGGCTAATAGTCTGAGTTCTTGTCTTGTTTTCCCTAAAAGAGCGGGCTTTTCAAACGAAGCGGGTGTTTCCGTCACTGTAAGTTTCTCGGTCAAAAATATACCTCAGACACAATCTGTTGAAAAGGTACACCTTTTTGAATCAGGACGTCACGGGCTTCGACTACCATTTCCGCACTACCGCACAGCCGGTACGCGGTTGACGTTGCCAGGTTCGAGGCCCCCTTAAGGATATCTGTCACTCGGCCAAAGCTCACGCTAGAAGACTTTTCACGAGAACAACAAGGAAGGTAGCGTTCCCCCAAAACTTCACGCCACAACGCGGCAAAATACAAACCATCGAGGGAACGAGACCCTTGAAGCAGCTGAGTCAGGCCGTTGAGACCCGATTTTTGTGCCGATAGGAACGGAGCGATACCCGTACCAGTGGCAACCCCAACATAGCGAGAAGGAAAGTTAAATGTTCCCTGAGGCTGAGTCACATAAAGTGTATCTTGAGGGCTCAAGGTCGCCAATAACGGAGTGAGTTCCCCATTTTCGACCTCAGTGTAGAGTACCGATGCCCAGGGATCATGGTTCCCCGAGGCCAAGCTGTACCAGCGAACGGCTTGCTGGGGCGACACGGTTAGTCCCACCACTTGCCCTGGGCGAAAGACAAAGTTTCGTTCCCAGCTCAGCCAGAACCCCGGCCCCAGCCGCCGATTTTCACAAACGGCGACAGGAGTCAACTCCATCAGATCACCGTATTATCAGGGATCACGGCATTCTTGGGAACAATCACAATACCATCACGGATATAGTAATTCTCTCCATCCAAACGTTCTACCGAGTCCTTATTGTAAATATGGCAGTTCCGACCAATTCGGGCATTCTTATCTATAATGGCGTTGCGAATCACCGTATTTTCGCCAATTCCGATATCCGGGATGCCTCGATCGCTGTTACGCTGGCGCTCTTGTTCGCTTTCAAAATCATCCGAGCCCATAAGAATCGAATTTTCAATGATGGCACCGCTTTTTAAAATACTGCGGACTCCAATCACTGAGCTTCGCAAGGTAGAACGGTCAAGGATACTGCCTTCGCAAACAAGAGACTCATCGACGTTACAGGCATCAAAACGCGACGACGGCAGGTAACGGGCATGGGTGTAAATCTGGGTGCGGTAAAAATCAAACTGGGGGGTACGCTTGGCAAAATCTAAGTTTGCCTTCCAAAACGAGTGAATGGTTCCCACGTCTTCCCAATAGCCATTAAACAAATATCCGCCAACCTGACGATTCTCAATAGCGTTAGGAATGACTTCTTTGCCAAAATCTTTAAAATCGTTATCCAAAAGTTCTAAGAGCGTTTCAACATTAAAGAGGTAGATCCCCATTGAGGCCAGCCAATGCTTTCCGGGCTCAATGGTAGGAAATTTTTCCCGAATAAATTCAGTACTTTTAAGAGACTCTAACACGGCAGGATCTTTAGGTTTTTCAACGAACTGCCGGATCATTCCCCCTTCTAACCTCACCAAGCCAAAACCCGAGGCGTCTTCACGGTTGCAGGGAAGTACCGAAACCGTGAGCTCAGATTTCATCTGCTCGTGATACCGAAACATTTCTCGAAAGTCCATCGTGTAAATTTGGTCACCCGAAAGGATAAGAACGTGCTTGACACCTTTAAACGAAGTAAAATGCTTGATATTTTTTCGAACAGCATCGGCAGTTCCCTGATACCAGCCCGAGTTTTCTTGCGTCTGCTCCGCCGCGAGAATATCGACAAAGCCGTCATGAAAGTTGTCGAACCGGTAGGCTTGGTTGACGTGTTGATTCAACGAGGCCGAGTTGAACTGGGTCAGAATGAAGATTTTGTAAATGTCTGAATTGAGACTATTGCTGATTGGGATATCAATCAGCCGAAACTTTCCCCCGATCGGTACCGCAGGCTTGGAACGGTCCTTGGTTAGGGGAAAAAGCCGACTGCCTTGTCCTCCTCCGAGAATCAGACAAATCGTGTCTTCCATCATGATGAACTCCTTATCTTAAGTTTCAAACATTGGAGCGAAAATGTAAACTAAAAAAGTGTTCCCTTTCGCTGTGAAGGTGTCTTATACTGAGTTCATGAAACAAAAAGCGAATCTTCCAAAAGTGCTTCTGGTTGCCTCTGAATGTCGGGGACTGGCCAAAGTCGGGGGCTTGGGGGACGTTGTTCGCGACCTCGCCGAAGAACTATCCGGTCGTGGCCTCTCAGTCAAAGTTATTGTTCCCGCGTATCAGAACTTGGGTTTAACCGGAAAGGTGGTCACAGACTTTTTAGTACCCTTCGGCGGAGTACCCACCGCCGCTCGCCTATTGGAAGCACCACTTAACTCGGGTGTATCAGGGAGTTCGGGTGCTTCCTATTTTCTTTTAGACGCCCCGTTTTTTCGTGACGATTGGGGAGATGTCTATGTAGATTCACAGGCGCGAGGCAAAGGTCCGTTCGAGGATGATGCTGTTCGTTTCGGCTTTTTCTCGCGGGCCGTGCATCAAATCCTCAAAACCTCCCCAGCCTGGGGTGATATCGATATTCTTCATCTTCACGACTGGCACACCGGCCTGTTATCGTGGCTAGTCAAACACGACCCCCCGCGACAACGTCCCGTCACCCTTTTTACTATTCATAACCTTGATTATCAGGGTATTCGCCCTTGGCAAGCCCCCTCGCCTTTAGCCGGGGTCAAGGATTGGATGCCAGACCTTTGGGAGGGCTTAAACTCGAGTTTTGAGTTTTCTTTAGCCACTGACCCCCGTTATGAAGACTGTTTTAACCCCATGCGCGCGGGAATTCGCCTTTCAGACGGCGTCAACACTGTTAGCCCCACTTACGCCCGAGAAATTACCAAGCCCGATCAAGAAGAAGACGGATTTTTTGGTGGCAGGGGCCTAGAAAAGGATCTTCTCGTTCGTAAGCAAGATAAGCGTTTGTGGGGAATCTTGAATGGCTTAGATCAAAAAACCTTCGACCCTGACCGTTTAGTTCCCCCTTACAACGCCGAAACACCCGGCGTTCTCGAAGTCAAGCAACAGCATAAAAAAGCCTTCCTCTCTGGGTTATCGCACAGAATGGGTGAACTGGCGGCACGCCTGGGACCGCGTTTTAAAAACGCCTCCGAGGCGGCCCGCCACTTAGACGCCTTTGTGTCGCTCGCCGTCCACCGCCCCTTGTTTGTCATGATCACCCGCGCCGCTTCACAAAAACTAGGACTATTCCTCGATACTCTCCACAACGGCACCCCTGTGGCGCGAGCCTTTTTAAATTTGCCACTTTCACTTTTGGTCATTGCTTCTGGGGAACGAGAAACCGACCTTGCCTTTCTCAACAACCAGCCCAATGCCCTGTTTTTAAATCTCTTTGATTCGGGCTTAGCCGAAGCGGCCTATGCGGCCGCCGATGTTTTTTTAATGCCTTCAGATTTTGAGCCTTGCGGCCTGAGTCAGTTGATTGCCATGCGCTTTGGTACCCCACCGCTGGTTCATGATCGAGGTGGACTACACGACACCGTCGAACACGAAAAAACAGGTTTTGTTTTTTCAGGAAATACCCGGCAAAAAGCACGAGAAGGCTTGATCAAAACTGCCGAACGGATCTTGACTCTCAGAGAATCCCGCCCAACCTGGGAAACTCTGGTGCGACAAGCCATGAGACAAAACTTTTCGTGGGACGCCTCTCTTACCGAATACTTGAAAGTTTACGCCAAGCTCGGGTAAGACTCGGGCAGGGAAGCCCACCACTGTTCAAGAATTGAACCGGCCTGTTCAAGGGTCGTCGCGCACCAAGTCGGGGCGAGGCGATTTTCGTCGCCGGGCTTGTATTTACCCCTACGGAGCAACAGCGATGCCCCCCCCACCGTATGAGCTAACTGAACGTCGGTAGTTATGTCGTCACCGACAACGCACATCGGCCCGGTGGCACCCAGGCGATAGCGGGCGGCTTCGATTACCAAGGGGTTAGGCTTGCCAAGAATCACGGGGGGAACGTCGAGAAAAGGTTCAAATAGACGAACAAAACTCCCTGTATCCAACCGCCACTGGGCTCCCCGGCGGTAAAACAACGACGGAGACAAGGTGGCAAGACGTGCCCCGCGGCGTAAATCGTTGACGAGCATGTTCAAGAATTTGAGGTTCCACGAAAAGCTTTCAAGGTCACCTAAAACCACCCAAGTTGGATTCTGCTCCTGATGTTGTTGCGCCTTGTGCACCGAAGAACGCCGAGACAAGCGTTGTGCCTGACGGCGCGAGCCTACCCATCGAAAGTCGCCCTCTTTTGTAGCCGGATATTTTTGCTCTAAAAAACGGTTAAGGGCATCAAACGGTGTCACAAAACGCCACGCCGGTACTTTTAAGCCCTGGCGTGCCCACGCTCGGGACAGCTGTTGGGGACTCAGGCTGACCGTATTCGTCAACACGACATAGGGCCAGCTTTGCCGCTCGGCTAAGGCTAAGAACTCACCACAGCCGGGAACAGGCTGACCTGATTCCCATAGCGTTCCCTCGGCGTCAAAACAAAAAAACGCTTTAGACGCGTTGGGCAAGGGGCAGGTAGTCGGAACGTTCCGAAACATTTTTGTAAGCCGGTCGAATAATCCGTCCGCCCGAAACAATCTCTTCAATGCGATGAGCGCTCCAACCGGCTACCCGAGCCATGGCAAAAATAGGCGTATAAAGTTCCCGTGGCAGGCCCAACATTTCATACACAAACCCCGAATACAGGTCGATGTTAGCACAAATTGCTTTTTGAGAGCCTTTGACTTTACGCATTACTTCTGGTGTCAATCGCTCGATTGCCTCGTAAAGCTGAAAGCTCTTCTCTTGCCCCTTTTCGGCGGCCAGCTGTGACGCTTTTGCTTTTAGCAGTTCTGCTCGGGGGTCCGAGAGTGTGTAGACCGCATGACCCATACCATAAATAAGACCCTGCTGATCAAAAACTTCCTTGCGGATCATTCGTTCCAAATATGCTGACAATTGGTCGTCTTGATCCCAGTGGGGGCAGTTCGCCTTAATGTCGTCTGCCATCCGCATAACGCGGATATTGGCCCCCCCGTGCTTGATGCCCTTGAGGGAACCAATGGCCGAGCCCATGGCGCTATAAGTATCGGTACCGGCACTGCTGACAAGGCGGATCGCAAAGGTCGAGTTATTGCCGCCACCATGTTCGGCGTGAAGGACCATCGCCAGGTCTAAGACCTCGGCTTCGAGGCGAGTGTAGGCGTTGTCGGGGCGAATCATGTACAAGAAGTTTTCGGCCGTTGACAACCCGGCCTGAGGGTGATGGATCGACAGACTGTACTTGTCGTAATAGTGGCGTTTGGCTTGATACGAATAGGCAATGTAGATCGGAAAACGGGAGATCAGCTCAACACACTGGCGCAGAATATTCTTGATGGAATTGTTTTCAGGTTCAGGGTCAAACGAATACGTGAATAAGACGCTTCTTGCCAGCTGGTTCATGATATCGGGGCTAGGAAAACGCAAGATGACATCTTCGACAAAGCCCCGGGGCAGTTGGCGTAGCGAACCTAAAAGGTGAGAAAAATCGTTGAGCTCTTGAGGACGGGGGAGATTTCCAAACAAAAGGAGAAAAGCCGCTTCTTCAAAACCGAACCGTTTTTCGCTCTGAAACCCCGAGACCACATCTTTAATATCGTAACCACGGTAGCGTAAACGACCTGGGGCGTCCGTTTTTTCACTTTCGTCAATAATGTAGCCATGAACTTCACCGATTTCGGTGAGACCGACCACCACGCCCGAGCCATCTGTATTTCGCAGTCCACGCTTTACATTAAACTTTTCGTAAAAAGCCGGATCAAACAAGTTATTTCGCTCGGCAACCGCCGCGTAGCGCTCCACGAATTCTCCTTCAATCTGATCTATCGGTTTTCCGCCGTTCATCGCCTCTTCCTTCATGGGGCACCCCTCTTTTCAAACAGAATTTCGCGGATCGGACGGTTTTCTTGCCGGCCTCGTTTTTCAAACTTTGTGCTGGGACGCCACGTTACCCCCTCAGCCCACCCTTGGTAGGGGTTACGCATTTCTGGAAACGTTCCCAGCGCCGCCAGCACTTCTTCGGCGTACTCTTGCCAGTCAGTAGCAACATAGAGGATGCCACCAGGCTTAAGCGTCGCTATCATTTCTTGTAAAAAGGGGCGCTGAAGAAGTCGACGCTTATGATGCCGTTTTTTGGGCCAAGGATCCGGAAAAAAAACATGGTAGCCATCCAAAGACTCCCTCGGTAAGGCTTCGACAACATCAACAGCGTCATGACGCAACACTTTGAGGTTAGTTAAGCCTCGGCGGTGTATTTCACGCAACAGCTGTCCTACCCCAGGGGTATGCACCTCTAACCCAATAAACCCCGTCTCAGGTCGGTTTTGCGCAATTTCGACGGTTGCTTCGCCGTTACCAAAGCCAATTTCCATCACAAACCGTTTACAGTGAGGAAAAAGCTCCGCCCAGTTCGGAACAGGCGGAAAGGTTAAACCATAAAGAGAGTAAAACTCGTCGACAGCACGGCGCTGGCCGTCCGACATCCGAGCCGCTCTTAGAACATAGCTATGAACCTGACGTCGGGCTTCCATGACGACATTTTAACAAAAAGAGGGGTTTTCCGCAAGGGATGCGACTTACGAAGGCCTCTTTAAACGGGAGTAATCCCCAAATACTGCTGAATTTCGCGTATTGTGCCCAATGAGGCTAGCTTTTCGGAAAGAACCTGGCAGTCACGCACAGAAAGTTGAGTGACAACTTTTTGCACCTCAGGCAAGGACTTGGGATTAACGCTGAGCTTGCGCACTCCTGCTCCGATAAAGAACGGGATCATCTTGGGGTCAGCGGCACTTTCGCCACAGATAGAGATCGGACAATCGTGGTTTCGAGCCGCACGGATGGTGCGGTTGAGGGTTCGGAACACCGCTGGGTGATAAGCTGTATACAGGTTCGACACGGCCTCGTTGGTACGGTCAACGCCTAACAAGTACTGAACCAAATCGTTAGTTCCGACGCAGAGAAAATCACTTTCGCGCGCCAACTCCGAGGCCACTTCACAAGCCGAGGGCAGTTCAATCATGGCCCCCACCAAGGGGTGATCGTTGTGGGGTATGCCTTCACGCAGTAATTGCCGACGGCATTCAATCACATGGCCCTTAGCCTCGCGAAAGTCGTCAAGCGACGAAATCAGGGGGAACATGATTCGCAGGTCGTGCCCTTCACCAGCGCGGAGCATAGCCCTTAGCTGGTCATGAAAAATTGCTTCATTCTTGAGTGAAAAACGAATAGCCCGCAAGCCCAAAAAAGGGTTGGATTCAGAACTGGGAGGAAGATACGACAAAACCTTGTCGCCGCCAATGTCGAGAGTTCGCAAGATGACTTCTTTCCCGGCCATCTCATCCATGAGTTTTCGGTAAACCCGGAATTGTTCGTCTTCGGTGGGAAAGTCATTACGAATCAAAAAAGGAAACTCACTACGATAAAGGCCAATGCCCTCGGCCTTGTTCTTTTTCGTCAGGGGCAGGTCCGAGATAAGGTTCACATTGGCATACAGATGAACCAGGTGACCGTCTTGCGTTTCGGTTGTCTCGGACATATCACCTTGTTGGCGGCTGGCCTCTTCGAGGGCTTTGCGCTGTTGCTCAAAGTGAGCCCACACGGTGGGTGCGGGGTTAACATAGATATTTCCCTGGTATCCATCTAAAACTAGAACATCGCCTTCGGCAATTTGAAACAGGGCCTTATCTTCGGTAAAGATAACCGGTATGCCGAGGCTCTTGGCGAGAATCGCCACATGCGCCGATGCCCCTCCGCCAAACAGCAAAAGCCCTTCGGCGTGTTGGGCCGATATCTTGACTAGTTCTGACGGAAGCAGTTCTTGGGCCACGACAATTTGCCCAATATAATCGCCCACATCTCGTTCGTCACGATTTAAATTGGCCAAAAGACGGTGCCCTAAATCTTTTACATCTTGAATTTTTTCACGCAAACGAACATTGGGACTCGAATGAAAAATTTCGATATACCGATTAACGATCGAGGCCACGGCGATCGGAGCCGAGGTGCCGCTTTTGATGAGCGCTTCCATCTCGCCCGAAAAGCTCTCATCTTTGAGCATCAAGATATGGGTACTGAAAATCAGGCTGGCGACATCGGCCAACCGCGTTTCCATATCTTTTTGTAGGCTTTCGACCTGCTCGATAGAATGCCTCAGAGCCTGATGAAACGATTTAAGACTCTCGTGATACAACTTGGGGTCCGGAGCACTGAGCAGAAGGTTACCTTCAGAAGTTCCCAGCAACACCGCCTTACCCAAAGCCACTCCATCGCTGGCAACTCGGCCACGAATCAGCTCAGGGTGTGCGACGGGAGCCGCTTTTTCACCCACTTCTTTGGTTTGGGTGGCGTCAAGCAACAATTGAATATTTTCTAACGCGGCCGAAAGCTGAGCTCCCAGCTCTCGCAACAGACGAACATCCTCGTCGCGAAACGCAGCAGCTTGCCGATTTTGCAGGGCAATAACACCTACCGGAGAGGTGCCGCGTAAAATGGGCACCGAAAGATACGCTTGAAAGTCTTCTTCTTTAAGGTCGGGAACCACTAAATAGGCGGGATTATCCCTACCACGAGCCTCTCGAACGGGCTTTTGTTCCCGTAGGGTTAAACCAACTAGCCCTTCGTCTAAGCCCAGCGAAAACTTACCCACCAGCTTTTTGTCAAAACCCTGGGTAGCTCGTAGCACCAGTCGTCGCTCGCTCTCATCGTACAAGTAGATAGAACCAGAGTCGGCTTTTAGCGTACGTATCACGCGGTCAAGCGAACGTTTGAGAAAATCTTGTAAGTTGGCAGCATCTGCCAGTAAATCAGCAAAAGCATCGGTCTTCATAACAATCTTGAGAGTCTTTCCCGAAGAAAGACAGATTTCTCGGCCAACCCAATCTTCTTGGTTTCAAAAACAAGAACATTGGGCTTATCGGGCAAACTCTTGACTTGACCTCCCGATTCCCTGAGCAGGCGCATCGCCTTATCAAAGGGAAAGTCAACCATGCGGCCAAACTCAACGGCACATAACCCATTACGTTCCCGCACGGCTTTGACCTTGAGTTTGCGACAGATAATCTGGATCTCAGCCAACGACATCAGGCTGTGTACTTCGTCCGGCAAGGGACCAAAACGATCATGAACCTCTTGGTTGACCCGTTCTAAATCTTCTTCGGTAACCACCGAGGCGATTTTCTTGTACACATCCATTTTATCTGTGGGATCCTGAATGTAAGTATCGGGGATGAAACCAGAATAGTCCAGCTCCATATAAATTTCTTCAATTTCTTCAGATTTCTGGTCGGTTTTCGCGGCGACGGCTTCGTTCAACAACCTGAGGTACATCTCAAAACCAACAGACAAAATGTCCCCGGACTGTTCGGCTCCCAAGAGGTTGCCTGCCCCCCGAACCTCAAGATCTTTCATGGCGATCTTAAACCCGGCGCCCAATTCCGTAAAGTCCGAGATGACCTGAAGGCGTTTCATCGCCAGCTCGGTCAAAGCCTTTCCATCAGGATACAAAAGGTACGCAAAGGCGACCTTACCTGACCGGCCGACCCGGCCCCGTAGCTGGTACAACTGACTAATGCCGTACATATCGGCGCGGTCAATGATAATTGTATTGACGTTGGGAATGTCGATCCCGTTTTCGATGATGGTGGTCGAGACTAAAACATGAAAGTTGCCATGGATAAAATCATGCATGACCTCCTCGAGGTCCTTGGGGTCCATTTGCCCATGGGCACTACGAATCAAAAGTTCAGGGAGAAGTCGGCGGAGGTACAGCTCGTTTGCTTCGAGGGTTTCGATCCGGTTGTGAAGAAAGAACACCTGGCCGCCCCTTTCAACCTCGCGCCGGATCGCTTTGGCTACCACATCATCCGAGAATTCTTGCAAAAAGGTTTCGATAGGGTGCCGGTTATTCGGGGCGGTACGCAAAACAGACATGTCGCGTATTTTGAGCAGACTCATGTGCAAAGTCCGTGGAATGGGGGTTGCACTCATTGCCAGGCAGTCAATGGAGGCTTTGAGTTCCTTCAACCGCTCTTTGTCTTTGACACCAAAACGTTGTTCTTCGTCGATCACCAACAGACCGAGATTTTTAAACACTACATCCTTTTGCAAAAGGCGATGGGTTCCGATGACCACGTCTAGTTCACCTTTTGACAGCTTGGCCAAAGTCGCTTTTTGCTCTGATTTAGGAACAAATCGCGACAGCATTCCGATGCGAACAGGAAAGCGCCCAAACCGGTCTTGAAAATTCTCAAAATGCTGTTCGGCAAGAATGGTAGTAGGGGCCAAAAACGCCACCTGCTTGCCCCCGACTACAGCCTTAAAGCAAGCTCGCATCGCCACTTCAGTCTTGCCATAGCCGACATCGCCGCATAACAGACGGTCCATAGGTCGCGGGGATTCCATATCGGTTTTAATTTCGGCAATAGCCCTAAGCTGATCTTCGGTTTCATCATAAGGAAACGCCGCCTCGAACGAGGCCTGCCAGTCGTTATCGGCACCAAAGGTATGACCTTGTGCGTTTTGGCGTTTGGCGTACAAGGTAATCAGGCGGTCGGCCAACTCTTCAACCGATTTCTTGGCGCGGCTTTTTTTATTTTCCCAGGATTTTCCGCCCAGAGTATCTAGGCGGGGCTCCTTGCCCTCGGAACCAATGTAGCGTTGAATGAGGTTAATCTGCTCGATGGGTAAAAAGATGGTTTCTTCGCCACCATACGCAATCTTGATGTAGTCACGTTCGTTACCGGCAACTTGAACACGCTCGATGCCCAAAAAACGACCAATCCCGTAGTTGATGTGGACCACAAAATCGCCGGGACTGAGGTCAACAAACGAATCAAGGGCCTGAGTTTGCGCTGTTTTTAATGAAGCAGGGCCTTTACGTTTGCGCCCAAAGATCTCGTTTTCGTGAATGACGGCAATCTTAGCCCGTGACAAAACAAATCCCGATGAAATCCGTGCCGGCACCACCTGAGCACCCGAGTCTTTCAAAAGAAATTCTAGCCGCTGGGCCTGAGAGGGCGAACTCGCCACGACAAAGACCTGGTACCCCGCCGTCTTTAAGTTGATGACTTCATCCTTAAAAAACGGAATATTGCCAAAGTAGGCGCGTGGTGGCTCACACGACAAATGATGACGCGGCTCAGGCGAATCCTCTGTATGAAGCGCGGGGAACTGGGCCCGACGCGAAACTTCAAGCAGAAATTGGTCCCAGGGAAAAAATACCTGCTCAGGATCGGGCACTAACAATCCTTGACTGCGAGCCTGTTGATACATTTGCTTGATTTCTTTGCGGTGCGTATCCCAGACACTGTTGAGTTTTTCCCACTCCGGGAACAAGAAAATCGCTTTTTCGTCGGCGTAAGACCACAAAGGCGTCGGTTTTTCTTCCGCAAAGGGGTAAAAGAGTTCTACACCCCGAAATTCGCCGGTTTCGCGCAAGGCTTCTTGGTACGAAAGCCACTCCCCACCCCAACCAAGGCGCTGGGCGGCGGCATCCACCTGGCTCAGTGCGGCCTCGTCCCAGACAACTTCACGAGCGGGGTAAACTGCTAACTCGTCCATTGTGCCTTTCGAGGATTGGGTCACCGGGTCAAAATGCTTAATATCTTCAATCGTATCAAACCCAAAGACCAAACGCACCGCCTGCTCTTCGCCGGGTAAAAACAAGTCAAGCACCTCGCCTCGCAGGGCGAATTCGCCGGGTACCGTAACACGGGGAACCCGCATATACCCCAACTGAACCAGCCGTTCAGCGGTTTTTTGCACTTGTATGGTATTCCCCTTACGAAAGGTTGTCAGTTTTGCCTTCCACGAGCCGGGGGACGGCACAGGAAAAAGCAGACTACGCACACTGACAATCACCAACCGAGGTTGACGGCGTGACAAACGGGACAAGACTCGTGAGCGTTCCCCAAAGATGCTGGCCTGCGCGCTGATGCCCTGGTAGAGAAGAGTGCCCCACCACGGGAGGATCTCGGGTTCCAACCCCAAGGCCGTCAAGTCGTCAGCCCAGGTTTCGGCGTCGGCGTCATTGGCAGTGACTAAAAACAGCGTTCCCGGTGTTTCGCGGGTTAACTGCGCCAAAACGGGGGCCAAAAAGAAGCCCTGAGCGCCTTCGATGTTGAGGGGGAACTTTCCCCGGCGCCAGTCGGCCAAAAGGCCTTGAAACGCCTCATCTTTCTTTAAAAACTGAGAAATCGCATTCGCTAGTAAGGTAATCATGATATCTTCCGACAATGGAACCAGAGTCATGGGAGGTGACAACC
>JABEVK010000103.1 GCA_013044245.1 Spirochaetales bacterium
CCTCGGCATTCCCCTCTACCGCCACCTGGGCCCCCTCAAGACCTCCCTGCTTCCTGTACCCATGTCCAACATCATCAACGGCGGCAAGCACGCCGACAACAAGATCGACTTCCAAGAATACATGGTCGTTCCCTACGGTGCCGAAAGCGTCAAAGAAGCGATCCGCATGACCGCCGAAGTCTTTCACGCACTGAAAGGTCTCTTAAAGAAGGCTGGTCACAACACCGCCGTGGGTGATGAGGGCGGGTTTGCTCCCAACATCGGTAACGACGAAGCTCTCGACTTCATCATGAAAGCCATCGAAAGCGCAGGCTACAAACCTGGCTCGGACTTTGGTATTGCCCTCGACTGCGCAAGCTCAGAACTGTTCGACGAAGGTGATCGCAAAGGCTACAAATTCTGGAAGAGCGAACCCGGCAAACTCTATACCGCTCAAGAAATGGTGGCCAAGTACAAGAAGTGGGTCGATGCCTACCCGATTATCTCGATTGAAGACCCGCTGGACCAGAACGACTGGGATGGCTACGTCGCCATGACCAAAGAACTGGGCCACAAGATTCAAATCGTGGGCGATGACTTCTTTGTCACCAACCCCAAACGCTTGGCTACCGGTATCGAAAAGGGTGCTTGTAACTCGATTCTGATCAAGGTCAACCAAATTGGCACCTTGACCGAGACCTTCGAAGCCGTCGAAATGGCCAAGAAAGCCAACTACACGTCGATCATCTCGCACCGCTCAGGCGAGACCGAAGACGCCACCATTGCCGACCTCGCCGTTGCTTGGGGCATGGGCCAGATCAAGACTGGTTCGATGAGCCGCACCGACCGTATCGCCAAGTACAACCAGCTGATTCGCATTGAAGAAGAACTGGAAGGTACTGCCGAGTTTGCAGGTAAGGACGCCTTTTACAGCATCAAGAAGCGCTAAAACCCGTCCGGTAAACGCACAAAAGCCCGCCACCCGGCGGGCTTTTGTCTTTTTAATAAGAAAAGCCCCCTCGCTTAAACACTGAAAAAAGAGTACATTAGCCGGGTGAACGACCTCGAAAATGACAAACCCGTCCACCATTGCGGTGTCGTCGGGATCCACAGCCTAGAAGCCATTAACATGCCCGAAAGGCTCTTTTACCCCCTCTATGCTCTACAGCACCGCGGTCAAGAAGCGGCCGGCCTCACCTACCGAAAAGCTGACTCGATGGTCACCTATAAAGACCTGGGCCTGGTGTCGCAGGTGCTGGGCCACTACCTGCACGAAGAACACCCTTCACACCTTGGCATCGGCCACGTCCGCTACTCGACAACGGGCGGCAGTCTGATTCAAAACGTTCAGCCTTTTCACATTTTGTGCAACAAGGGTGAAGTTGCGGTCGCTCACAATGGCAACATCTCTAATATTGACGAAATTAAAAGTCGTCTGACTGCCGAAGGAGCCATCTTTCAAAGCACGAGCGACACCGAAGTTCTTTTGCACCTGCTGTCGCATTCTCGCCAAACGGACTTCTACGACGCACTTACGGAAACACTGGGCCAATTAGAGGGGGCCTTTTCGATGGTCTTTTTGCACGGCGACGACCTCATCGCTGTTCGTGACCCCAAAGGCTTTCGTCCTTTATACCTCGGACAAAAGGACGGCTTAACGGTTTTTGTCTCCGAAACCTGCGCCTTGGATCTTTTAGGCATAGACGACTACCGCGAGGTACTCCCCGGCGAAATGATTGTGGTCAACGAGAGCGGGGTCACCTCGCGGATCTTTGGCGTTTCACCAAAAAAAGCACACTGTATCTTTGAATTCATCTACTTTGCCCGTCCTGATTCTGAAATCTTTGGCCGTTCGGTCTACCAAATGCGTCAAAAGATCGGTCAGCGCCTAGCGGCGCTCGACCCGATTCAGGCCGATGTGGTCATCCCCGTGCCCGATTCAGGCAACGCCGCCGCCTTAGGCTACGCCCGTGCCAAGGGGATCCCCTTCGAAATGGGGCTGACACGTAACCACTTTGCAGGACGCTCGTTCACCCTTCCGTCTCAGGCGGCTCGCGATTTTGCCGTGCGCATGAAGCTCAACCCCGTGAACTTTTTGGTCGAAGGAAAATCGGTTGTGCTTGTCGATGACAGCCTCGTGCGCGGCACCACCAGCAAACGCATCGTCAAATTGGTGCGCGAAGCCGGAGCCCGCGAAGTCCACCTCCGTCTTTCGGCTCCCGAAATCAAGTACCCTTGCTTTTATGGCATCGATATTCCCACCCGCGAAGAGCTGATTTCGAACCGGCTGGACCCTGACCAGCTCGCCCATGAGTTGGGAGCCGATTCTGTACTCTTTTTGCCGCTCGACGACCTCAAACCCTGTGCAGAACCGAACGGGGACGATTACTGTTACGCCTGCTTTTCGGGCCACTACCCTGAAAGACTTACAGCCCTCTGCGAACGTCAAACAGTACTCAAAGACCCAGGGAACTTCCCCAGCTTGCCCAAACCATGATACTTTGCCCCTCTGAGGACCACGATGGAGAATAAAAAAACCTACGCCCAGTCCGGCGTTGATATTGAAAAAGGCGATAAGTTCGCCGAGTTTATTGCCCGCTTTCCCTCGAAAGCTGTTTCGAAAGGCCTCGGCGGTTTTGCCGGCGGCGTGGAACTTGACTGGGCGCGCTTCAAACGCCCCCTGTTGTTATCGTGCACCGACGGTGTGGGTACCAAGCTGTTGGTAGCGCAAAAGCTCGGTGTCTTTGACACCGTCGGTATCGACCTCGTTGCGATGAACGTCAACGACTTGGCCGTGTGCGGGTGCTTTCCTGAAGTTTTCCTCGATTACATTGCCATTGGCACCATTGATGACGAAAAACTTCAGGCTCTTATCAAAGGCGTGATTGAAGGCTGTGAACAGGCCGAATGTATTTTGGCTGGCGGCGAAACCGCCGAAATGCCCGACCTCTACCACGACGGCGACTTTGACCTGGCCGGATTCTGCGTCGGATTGGTAGAAAAAGACGAAGTGCTCCCCCACCCCGACCGTATGGCCGCCGGTGATATGGTGTTTGGTGTGGCCTCTAGCGGCGTCCACTCGAACGGCTACTCTTTAGCCCGCAAGTGCCTTTATGAAAGCGATACCGAAGGCTGGAAACAGCTTTTAACCCCCACTAAGATTTACGTCAAAACCATGAAAGCCTTGGTCAAGCTCCCCGGCCTCCAGGGGGCCGCCCACATTACCGGCGGGGGATTGTACGGCAACATCGAGCGCGTTCTCCCGGCTCACCTGCAACTCCGCCTGGATTGGAACTGGAACATCCCCGAGATCTTCCACCGCATCGAAAAGGGCGGTAACGTTGACCGCGATGAAATGATCCGCGTTTTTAACATGGGCGTAGGGTTAGCTCTGGTCGTCAACGCCGCTCACGTCGATGCCTTTGAAGCCGGAGCCCGCCAAGCGGGTGTCGATGTCTTTCGTATCGGAGCCCTCGAAGCCGGCTCTGTTCGCCGAGGATAACCTCTTGGGTCGGTTTGCCGTTTTAGCCTCAGGCAGTGGAAGCAACTTCGAAGCCCTCGTCACAGGAACCAAGGGGACAGGCCATACTTGTGCGCTATTGATCGGCGACCGCAAAGGGGCCTTTTGCTTTGAGCGGGCCCACCGCCTGGGGGTTCCTTCGGCTTTGGTCACCTACAACAAAGGCCCCGACGGACAGCTAGACCGCACCAGCGCCGAGGACAAACTTTCTCGTCACCTTGAAGCGCACAGCGTCGACTTGGTGGTACTGGCCGGGTTTATGCGGCTTTTAACCCCCCGGTTTGTTCACCGTTGGCAAGGAAAACTGATTAACATTCACCCGGCCCTTTTGCCTCGTCACCCCGGTGCCCACGGCATTGACGATAGCTGGGCTTCAACGGACCCCGACTTAGGGGTCACCGTCCACTGGGTAGACGAAGGAATGGACACCGGCGAAATTATCGAACAGGCCCGTTTTACACGCCAACCGGGTCTTACCCGCGAACAAGCCGAAGAAACTCTGCACCGGCTGGAACACGAGCTCTATCCCCGGGTGGTGACCCGGCTTTTAAACAACCTCGTTTGACAAGGAACCTGACATGATCGTTTTAGTACTGGGCAATGGGGCCCGCGAGCACGCTCTGATTTGGAAGCTTTCTCAAAGTCCGAGCGTCACAGAGCTCTTTGCCGCCCCGGGTAACGCAGGAACGGCAATTCATGCCACCAACCTCCCCCTCGTGGATATTTTGAACCCCAGCCAAGTCGTTCAAGCGGCCCGCCAATGCCGGGCGGATGTTGTTTTTGTCGGCAGTGAAGCCCCCCTCGAAGCGGGTGTAGTGGACGCCCTGCAAGCCGCAGGGATTTCGGCCATCGGCCCCGACCAGCACCGCGCTCAGCTTGAAAGTTCGAAGGTGTTCTCGAAAGAGTTTATGGTTCGCAACCGGTTGCCCACCGCCGAAGCGCGAGAGTTTACCGACTACCAGGCCTTTGAAGGCTACGTCACCCAGCTTTTTGAACGGGCCCGCACGCCCAGCCAAGCTCACGCCCCCAGTGGTGAGTTTAAGCTGGTCATCAAAAAAAGCGGTCTTGCGCAGGGTAAAGGTGTCTTAGAAGCCTCAAGTGCAGACGAGGCCCTGAGTTTCGGTAAGAGTATTCTCGCGTCGGATGCTTTGCTTGTCGAAGAGTACCTCACCGGCTTTGAGATATCGGTATTTGTTCTGTCTGACGGCAAAGACTGGGTGGTTTTGCCCCCAACCGCCGACTTTAAAAAGGCCGGCGAAGGTGACACCGGCCCCAACACCGGCGGCATGGGTGCCATTTGTCCGGTTCCTTTAGTCACGCCGCCGCTATGGCAAAAGGTGCTGTCAGAAGTCGTAGAACCCACCATGAGCGCCCTTACCCGCGATAACCTGAACTTTTGCGGCATCTTGTTTATCGGACTTATGATGACGGCACAAGGCCCTAAAATCCTTGAGTTTAATACGCGCTTTGGTGACCCCGAAACTCAGGCCCTATTGCCGCTTATCGAATCCGATTTCGGCGAACTCGTCCAGGCTCTTGCCCAGGGTCGGCTGGCCGGACACGCCTGGAAGGTTTCGGATCACAAGTCTTTAGGCATTGTCATTGCCGCACCCGGCTACCCGGCCAGTTACCCCAAGAACCTTCCGGTGGCCGCTCTGCCTTCGTTACCCCCCGCAACGCACGTGTTTCACGCCACGACAACCCGCCTAAACGACCAGCTGGTAACCCAGGGCGGTCGCTGTTTTACCGCCGTCGCCACCGCACCCACGTGGGAGGCCGCCTACGATAAGGCTCGGGGGGCCGCTAGGGGTGTGCAATTCCCAGGTGCTTGGATCCGCACTGATATCGGAGAAAAGTTTTTTATTTGATTTTTGGCCTGGTAACTCCTAGACTGACCAATCGCCG
>JABEVK010000104.1 GCA_013044245.1 Spirochaetales bacterium
AGAGATGGCAGGACGAGGGGGCAACCTGGCGGAAGCGGCGAAATTGATGACCAACACGCGTGAAGTTTGGCAGGAACTCGTCGCCTGGTACCGAAAAGGCGAAGGTTCAGGGTCAAGCTTCAACGTCAGCTAAACAAACAAAAAAATTCTCAGTTACATAATGAATTTAAAGGAGTTTAACGTGGTAAGCTTGGCGGGAGTTGTATAGTGAAAAAAATAGCACTCATTTGGGGACTGGTTACCGGGGTTTTTCTTAACACGGGAGTCTTACAGGCTCAAGCCTCGGACCCCAATGACCCTGGTCATCCGTTTCGGGTGAACTTTGGAGCCGTTAGTGTTGGCCTTGACCCCCAAAAAAGTCAGACAACAATAGAAGCTGAAATCTATACAGCTTTATATGAGGGTCTTGTCGTTTATGATCCCTATTCGCTGAGGCCAGAACCGGGCGCCGCATCGAGCTGGACCACTTCGTCCGACGGAAAGACCGTCACCTTTCACCTTCGTTCGGGACTCAAATTCTCGGATGGAACACCTCTCACGGCTCAAGACTTCGTTGATACGTGGATACGCTTGTTGTCTCCTGCCACCCATGCACCGTACGCTTCACTTTTGGACATGATCAAAGGAGCAAAAGAATGGCGCGAAGGCAAACTCACTGACAGAACGAAGTTGGGGATTCAAGCCAAAGACGCCCAAACCCTCGTCCTTAGCCTGACAGAACCAGCGCCTGAGTTGTTTCCTATTTTGTGCCATTATGCGTTTGTTCCGCTCGACCCCCACTTTTTAGCAACCGGAAAAGGCTTTCCCGCCTCTAATGGCCCCTACTTAGTCCTCACTAGAACCCCTGAACGCTGGGATTTGATCAAAAATCCCACCTACTGGGATCGCGCTAATGTCAAGATTCCCCATTTAGTTTTTACCTTCAACGATGATGCCGTTAAAGTGACCCAAGAATTTAAGGATGGCTACTACGACTGGCTGGCTGATGGAATCGATGGTTCTGCCATCCTTAGCGACAAACTGATCTCTGCGGTACCCCTCTTTGGAACCACGTTTTTGTACTTTAGGGTTGCGCATTCACCCTGGAATAATCCTTTAGTTCGCCGTGCCCTCTGGCTTGCCGCTCCTGTGGACGAGCTAAGAAAACCCTATATTCAACCTTGTACGACGCTCATTCCCGAATTTGAAGGCTACCCCTCACCCAAGATAAAATCTCAGACTAACGTGGCCGAGGCCAAAAAGCTCCTTGCCCAGGCCGGGTATCCCCTCGGCAAAGGCCTACCACCGGTAACACTCGCCCTACCCGACGGTTCAGAAAGTCAAAGGATTATGAATCTGCTTAAGGCTTCCTGGAGCGCTCTCGGTGTCACCGTCAAAGAAAAGTTGATATCCGGCTCTTATTACGACAAAATTGCCGAAGTTCCTCACACAGTAGGGTATTTCAGCTGGGTTGGGGATTATTTGGACCCCACGACCTTTCTTTTGCTGTGGAAAAAGGACTCCTCGTTGAACTCGTTTGGGATGGCTGACCCCGTTTATGACGGCTTTTTAAGTAAGGCAGCCCATTTAACAGGAGAAGCACGATACAAGATGCTCGCCAAGGCCGAAAGCTACCTGCTGGACAACGGGCTACTCCTCCCGCTCAGCCACTCACCGGGGTTCAATTTGATCGATCGAGAACTGGTCGGGGGCTGGTATCCTAACCCTCTGGATATCCACCCGTTTAAAAACCTCTATTGGAAACCCTTGCAACCCTGGAAGAATGCGGTAAGGTTTGACTTTTCACAAAAAATGACCTATTATCATGGGCATGCCTGAAGATACTTCTCCCAACGGGACCTACCCCTTCCAGATTGACCAAAAGGTGGTTTACCCTCTGCAAGGTGTAGGTACCATCCAGTTGATTACAGAAAAGATCTTCAAAGGTAAGCCCACACCGTATTACCAAATCTACTTGCCTGTCACTGATATGATTGTCATGATCCCTGTGCACAAGGCTGTTGAGATTGGCATTCGTAGCATTGTTCCCCAAGAAAAAGCCCAAGAAGCTTTGGCTATTGTTTCGAGTGAGTACGAGCCGGTTACCGCTGACTGGAAGCTTCGCTATCAGATGAATTTAGACCTTCTCAAAAACGGAGATATAACAGACATCGCGCTCGTGGTGAGGAACCTTTACCACCGGAGTAAAGTGAAAGAACTGCCGATTTTGGAACGAAAGCTTTATGATAGTGCGATGAAACTGCTCATTGATGAAGTAGCTTTTTCGTTAAACATTGACGTAAAAGAAGTCGAAAAACTTGTCCACGAAAAACTTGAACCTTTAGCCAAGTTGGTCCATGCCTCTGCTTTTGGCGAAGATTCTGAAGAAGAATTCGAACCCGAAGAAGAGGAAGAAGAAGAGTACGAGGAGTGACGTCCCCTTTAACCTGGCAGAAAGCATTTGAAACGCTTCGTCAAACTCTTGACGAAGATCGTCCGAGCTTGAATGTGTTGGATGCTGGAGGGGCAAGTCCTTTTCAAATTTTAATTGCAACGATGCTGTCCCTTCGGACAAAAGACGAAGTGACTTTGAAAGCGAGTAGGGCTTTGTTCGCCAAAGCCAGTACCCCCCAGGCTATGCTAACCCTGTCCGAAGAAGAAATCGCACAAACTATATTTCCCGCCGGGTTTTATAAAACAAAGGCCGGGCATATCCGCGAAATTTCTCAAATTCTTGTGGATTCGTATCAGGGAACTGTACCTTCTGAAAAAGCAACTCTTCTTGCCTTACCTGGCGTAGGTCCCAAAACGGCAAACTTGGTTCTCGGCCTCGCCTTTGGGGTACAGTCCATTTGTGTTGATACCCATGTACACCGCATTGCGAACCGCTGGGGATGGGTTCAGACTCATGAACCTGAAGAAACAGAAAAAGCCTTAGAAGCCCTCCTCCCCCAGGAAGTTTGGATTGAGGTTAATGAGCTTTTGGTTCAATTTGGTCAAACTATTTGTGGGCCAGCCAGCCCCCACTGCCAGCTGTGTCCGTTGAGTGACTTTTGCCCTCGGATCGGGGTTCTTCACCACCGTTAAGAAGCACTGATGAAACTCAGCTTAGCGGTCTTTTTGTTAACAACCACTTCGCTTTTTGCCGTTGAGCCCCACCTCATACCACTCCTCGAAGATGCTACTCAAAAATCTCGTGAAATTGTCGACAGTCAACCACAGCCACAAGAGTTTTCGACTCAGGAGTTGCAATGGCTGAATGCCGAAGCTCAACGACGGTGGGGGGTCCCTTGGCAAGAGCTTTCGCACCAGGGGCGAAAGGGTGTCCAACGACGGGAATTACTCCTCCGCTGGCTGAACCCTGTCCTTGCCGATCATCCAGGTCCTGCTCCTGCCGACGCAAAACGGCACCCCCCCGCTGAAAATTGGGTTACCGATACCCCTTGGGGCCTTCCGCATACCCCAAGCTCCCGCTGGCATCCGTGAACCTTCGGGTGATCTGACTTGACAACTCGTTCAGCCCTGTCTAGTTTTGTCTCATGACATTCCCCGAGCCCGTTCACGATATTGTTCAAGCTCTCTTAGACTCCTATCACCAGGTGGGGGGTATCAACCACGTGGATGAGACGCGGCTTCCCTCGATGGAATCGATAGACAACCTACTCTCAGACCTCAAAAGTCTCGTTTTTCCTGGCTTTTATAAGACACTGCAGGTCGTTGATGAGGCCACACTCCCTTATGCGACGGCAGAACACCTCTTTCGTGCCGCCAAAGGACTGATGCGAGAAATACAACGCGCCATATGGTATTCCCATTGTAAAGAATCCCCTCACCATTGGGGTGCCGAGGTGCAAGAGCAGGCCCGTACCGTTGCCTTTGATTTACTCAAGGCCATACCGAACATCCGACGACAAATTCAAGAAGATGTCCAAGCCATTCTTGATGGTGACCCCGCAGCTCAGTCCGCCGCTGAAGTCATCCTAGCCTACCCAGGAGTCGAGGCAATTTTGGTTTACCGCCTAGCCCACCTTTTATATGAAGCTCAGGTTCCGTTAATTCCGCGCATGATGAGCGAAATCATCCACCGAAAGACCGGGATTGATATTCACCCGGGAGCCCAAATTGGTCGCCGGTTTTATATTGATCATGGTACGGGAATCGTCATCGGAGAAACCTGTATTATTGGTGATGAAGTAAAACTCTACCAAGGGGTTACCTTGGGGGCCCTAGCTGTGCGCAAAAACGAGCAAGCCAAGAAACGTCACCCCACCATCGAAGACCGCGTAACGATCTACGCGGGCGCTACGATTTTAGGCGGAGAAACCGTAATTGGCAAACATTCAACGGTGGGGGGTAACTGTTGGATCACAGCCTCGGTACCACCCTACTCGATCATCCAAAATCGTCCTCAAGAGCCCATTATTATGCCCCGGGACGCCCTCATTATTGACTATCAAATATAGGCTGAGGTTTACGTTTTAGGGCTGAGCTGGACGCGGTGAAGTTCCTTACCCCATTCATCCTCAAATATTAATTCCAAGCCTTGTGGTGTGCCGACTAACACGAGGGAACCTTTATTCCGGGTGGCCCGCCACAGCGAAGCTGGTGATTCGTGGGTCACGGGTCGGGCCACTGCTCCACCAGCCCCTACCACGGCATACCGTAACCCTCGATAAGACAGATATTCCAGATGATGCTGATGGCCAGAGACAACCAAACTAACGCCCCCTGCCTCTAACAAGGGCGCAACCTCGGCTAATGTTTCAGGGTGATCGAACCATGGCCTTCGTTGACCATCAGTCCACCCGGAGCTCGCAAAAAAACAATGTGAGAGCGCCACTTTCATCCAACCCGGCGGAGTTTCGGCCAGCGACCGTTCAAGCCATTGGTGTTGGGCTTGATCGAAGGTCTCGGTACCCCACAATAAATGTAACACAAAAAAGCGAACACTCACCGCTTCGGCACTCACAACATCCCAGGTGTAATACCAAGGTGAGCCAGAACTGGTTTGCTGTTGGGGAAAAGCTTTCAAAAACAGTTTGTGACCGCCAAAAAGCGCATCATGATTTCCCAAAATTGGTACGAGAGGCACCTGTGTTCCTAAACCCTCACGGAGAATTTTAAGGGTAAGCCCCCAACCTGCAATACCGCGTTCAACAAAATCGCCTAAGATAACCAGAGCCTGTACGGGGATTTTTGTCGCACGTCTCAAGAGGGCCAACGAAGTACCCGTATCAGAGGTAGGGGAATCAAAGTGAGGGTCTGAGGTCAACATTAAGCGCCATTCCCCCTGAACTCGTAGACCTTTTTGAAGGTTGAGTAAGCGGGGACCTAAGGGAGGAACAAAATTTTTGAAACTTTGACGACGTCTCCAAGCTGAAAAGCCTAAGGAGAGTCCCCCGAAAAGTCCTAGTCCTGCTCCTGCAAAACTCAAACCCCGCTGCACAGTTTGCCCTATGGGTAAAAAACCCAAAACGGCCAAAGCAACAGGAAGAATTCCGGCAAGAACCATTGGAATTCGCCAACCTCGCGGCCCCCAGGACCACAGGCCTCGTCCTCCGGGCAAAAAGTAAAGCCACAAGATAGACCAAACCACCGCCACTAACGACAAAGACCCTAGGAACAGTGCCAAATACGGGTCAAGCCTTGTGGAGGTCAGGAGCTCTTGCACGAAATAAGGTTACGCCGAAACGGTATCTTTAGGTGTAGGATCCCAAAATTGTCTGGCCTTGCCTTCCAGAATCATCCGTAACGTCAAGCTAGAAAAATATCCTTGAATCTGGTCAGCCGCCGCTTTCCAGACATCGTAGGTCAGACATTCGTCAGCCTCGGTACACACCGGGACATTGTCAGAACACGATGTACAGGGAGTTAAGTCGAGTCCTTCGCCTACGGCATCGAAGATTTCTTTTACCGTTACTTCTTCTAACGGTCGGTTCAAAGAAAACCCGCCTCCTGGCCCCCGTACCGAGGTGATAATGCCGGCTTTTTTCAGCTTAAAGAAAAGCTGTTCAAGAAACTCGGGAGAAACCTTTTCAGCACTAGCAATATCTTTGATGGAGATGGGGCTTCCCTGAGCATTCACGGCGAGAAATAAAATGGCCTTTAGCGCATACCGGCCCTTGGTTGTAATTCGCATAATACTCTCCGTCAGGTTAAACCTTTATGAATTATGACACAAAAACTCACCAACCGGCAAGTCCTGCACACCGTTAACTGTTCCCAAAAGGCTCTCAGCAAATAAATTTTGCCGCTTCTTTACTGATTTTCTAGCACCAGAGAGCGAAAACCGCGCCACCGTGCCTCATCTAAAAGCCTAAATCCACGATGCTGCTCCAGAAATCGAGACATATCCGTCGACGTCCCCGATATCACCACCCTACCCCGGGGCGACAGAAGAGTTTTTAGTGTCTGTTGAACAGAAGAAATCCACGGTACGCGAGGGTGTGACTGCCAATTCATGACGACCAAATCTTGGGGTAGGAGATGACCGCTCAGCAAGGCAAAATCTGCCACCGGAAGGCTTGAACAAGAGACGTTCTGTTGGGTAGCACGCAATGCTAACAGGTCGGTTCCTGCCACGGTAAGGTCACACTTAGTCAGATCACCTCTTTTTAGCATCAGCGCTGAGTGTCCTTGCCCGGGTTCCCAAACAAGAACTCGGTCAACCTTTAGTTTTGCGAGGTTTTCAAGAACCCGAGCCTGAGTTTGGAGCGGGTAGTCGATGCTATCAAAGTTTGGCAAACCCCAAACCGTAGTCATGCTTCTTCCATCCGTTAAAGTTTGCTGGCACCGCTGATAGGCCGACTTGTCGTCCTGAACAGTGGCCCCCGCAGGTCGTCGAAAATGATACACGGCATACCGCAAAGTTCTTTCATGAAGATCAAGCACCCAACCCGCGTCTTGGGCATCGCGTAGCGTAGCCTCGGCCAGGGGGGCAACGACTACCACTGCCACAACGCCTTCTGGAACGACCAAGGCCAAGAGGCGCTTCCACCACCAGCGCAACACCGGAGCTCCCGCTTTTGCCGGAATATTCGCAACGACAACATCAAAGGATTGCTCTTCAGCGTCACCCAACAGTGCTGGTTTGACATCAATGGTCAGGTGATTGACCCGGGCATTCTCGGCTGTAAACGAACACGCCAAGAGTGAACGGTCTCTCGCCTCAACGGATAAGCCGGTGTAACGCTTTGCTAAGGCCAGCGCAAGAGGGCCCGCTCCACACCCACAATCCAAGGCTTTTCCGGTGAACTCGACCCGCTTTTGTGCCAGAGTCTTGAGCAACAGTAAGGTGCCTTCATCAATTTGGTGCGATGAGAATAAGGCGTGCGAAACTTTAACGGCCAAATCGACACCGTCAAACCGTAACGGCAAGGATTTGAGTACGTAAGTCGAGGGAAAAGGGTCAAGAAAAAAGGGCTCCATAACAGCTCCTGAGTTTGGTTTTATCATAAGTCAAGGTTTTGCAAAACTTCCCCATTGTGAATAGGCTATCTTATGCTAAAGTGGGAGTATGAAAACATGGATCACCCCGTGGGGCCCTTTGTCGCTCTCACGGTTTCCCTACGACGATGATCCTGCTCTTCAAGCGTGGAGCGGGGCCGACACCTTTCTTCTCGAAGATTTTTCCCGCCGCCGCTTACCAGCAGGCACCTTAGTTCTGGTTTATAATGACGCTTTTGGAGCCCTTACCTGTGCCCTCCTCATGGCAGGTTACAAAGTCGCCCAAATTTCAGACTCGGCCCTGTCTCAGCGTGCCACCCTCTGGAATGTCGAAGCGAACCACTTGGATGACCAGGACCTATTTCTTCTCGATAGCCTCAGTGTGCCCGAAGGAGAAGTCGTGTTATATCGACTGCCTCGGTCAACGGACCTTTTAGAATACCAACTGGCACAAATTTCCTCGTACCTGCCAGCTCAGGGGACCTTCATCGCCACCGGGATGACCAAAGAGATCCATACAACAACCCTCACGTTAATTGAGAATCTTCTCGGCCCAACGACAACCACGCCTGCCGATTATAAAGCCCGTTTGATTCACACACAGCCTCAGCCTCAACCCCGTCCGGCCTCCCGCTTTCCCTTTCGCTGGTCAATTCCTTCCCTTAACCTCGAAATCATTCAGCATGCCGGGGTTTTTAGCGCCGGTCGATTGGACGGCGGCACACGATTATTTTTAGAGCATTTTCCCAAAGCATCACACCTTAATGGTGCCGTTGTCGACCTGGGTTGCGGAAACGGGCTGTTAGGGCTGGTTGCCGCCAAACGTTCTTTAAGTGCAGATATCTTTTGTGTCGATGAGTCTTTTCTTGCGGTTTGGTCGGCCCGAGAAAGTTTTCGTATTAATCAGATGGGTGGGCGAGGTAAATTCCTTTGCGGAGATGGTCTAGAAGACTTTGACAAAGCTTCGGTAGATCTGATCCTCTGCAACCCCCCATTTCACTTTCAAAACGCTCAGACCCTTTCTATAGCGCAAAAAATGTTTCAAATGTCCGTAAAGGTTCTCAAACCCGACGGAGAACTTTGGGTGGTCGCGAATCGTCACCTTGGCCACCACAAGATTTTAGGGGAACTTTTCCCGCGCGTAGCCACTGTGGCGTATGATGAAAAATATGCTCTGTTTCGGTGTTTCAAATCGTCAGAGAAATCAGCTCTCTGAGGGGTCGTCGCCCCCAGGAGCTTGCTCTTTTGGGGGAACTAAGCGTTCTTCGGGGGGGCGAGTTGAGCCAAAAAACACCCCGAACAAGATGGCACCTAGGGTTTGAATCAAAGCCCCTAGTTCAAAGGGTAAATTTAAGGAAATGTTTTCTATCATGGGCCCCGCTAGAGACGGACTGATTGCCGAGGTTACTTGCGAGGGCAAGTTGCTCAACGAACTTACCTTGCCTCGTTGAGCATCAGGAACAATTCCCATCACGTACGACTGCCTTAAGGGAAGGCCCAATCGCTGTACCATCATTCTCAAAGCATAAAGCACCCCCGCAAGCCAAAAGAAGGGCGCAAGAACCATGGGAATGATCATCAAGCCCTGAACGATTCGTGTTACCACTATGCTTCGAACCACACCCCATCGCAAAGCCACTCGCGACGTAAAAACATTTGAGAATAACGAAACGACATTGATGAGCATGTACAAAAGTCCGATTTCGACCGCGCTGACACCAAAACGGCGATAGAACCAATATGTAATAAAAGGACCAAAAAAACCTACCGCGAAGCCATTTAAACTATTAGTCACCGCCAATTGAAGAAGAAGCCGTCTAACCTGACCGGGCGGAAGCACCTTTGCACTATCCTTGTTAACGGGTGAGACCTGAGATTTCTCGAGAGGAATTTTTCGATCTTTTGCAATACCCAAAGCTAATACCCCTGCCGCCAGGGCACAAGCGCCCGCGACAAAAAATGCCACTGTAAATTGCTGAGCATGGGGTGTAAGCCCAACGGTGAGATAAATCAAAGGTCCTCCACCGATTAAAGCTCCCAAGGAGGTGGCAAAACCCAGGCGTCCAAACAAAGAATTTCGATGCTCCGACGGAATACGAGCGGTTAAATACGCCTGTTCTGCCGGCTGGTAGGGGCCCACCGTACCACCACCGGCACCGCTCCCTCGCCCCAAGGCACCTATGGCGGCACTAACAAATAAAAACGCTCCCCACTGGCTAAGGGCAAAAATGAAGCCAGCTACAGCCGTAACAAAAGGCATGAGGACCAGAAAAGAACGACGTCCGAAGCGATCCGATAAAAACCCTATTACTGCGGTTAAAACTGCCGAAGCAGTCGCCGTTGCCGTGAACAATAAGCCAATAAACACCCCATGAAAACCAAGCTTAGCCAGATCGATAGGAACGAGGATGGCTGCCATAGCCTGTGTGGCGCTCATGAGAGCGTGTGCTATCAAAACTCGCGCAATGTCCCTATTCATCCAGGAGGGGGCAAACCAACGATGTGCCCAACTCATCGGTCCAGAATTTCTAGCCATGAGAAAATTGGGCCCCAAATAGAAGCTTTCCGCAAGGGAAACTGTGCCCCGAGGACGAGATTTATGAAATCGTTAAGAAAAGCGTGTTAGGGAGATTTCTCCCAGGGCTGAACCGAGGCCTTAAGAAAGCTGGATAACTTTCGACTGGACTCTGTATCCAAGTAGAGAAAACCCATTCCATATTCTATTCCGCCCGGTTCCCCGGCAAAGACCTGCCGGCAAATACATTCCAAGGGCCCAAACACCCAGCGTTTTCCACCGGCTTCAGCCTCAAAAGTTAACTGGTGAACTGCCTTTTTTTCGAGCGGTGACGAGACTCGCACCCGGGCTCCATCGTGACTAATATCCAATACCCGGGCAGGACGACGGGTTCCGCTCCTTGTCTCGGTAAGACTGCCAGCAATGGTCTGAACCGGCAAACGTGGCCACCTGCGTTCTCGGGTCAGGCGCAATCGTTCCAAGGGGCGTAACAGAATTTCTCCCGCAGGCTGAATTTCGACCACCGTAGTTAGTCCTTGTAAAAAGTGAGTTCCCGAAGCGTAGTTGACCAACATAGCCTGACCTTTGGTCAAGGTAGAGGCTAAAGGTTCGGGAACGAGCACGGTGAAACCTTTTCGCGTCAGCCCTGTCACCACAGACGAAACCAAGGAGACCCCTTTTGCTTCAATTAAATCCACCTCTACCGAGTCACCCGTATGCAAAGGGTAGTGAGACCCCATCAAAGTTTGAGGGTCTTTACCACTTGCTTTGAGCCGAGACTTTCTCGCATAAAAAAACTCGGCAAACTTTTCAAGTACTGCCGCAGGCACAGCCTGAGCCGCAGGTTCCCGTCGCCGGAATTCATCAATAAGGTCATGCAAGGCCGTCTGTTGAACAAGATTCAACGACGATTCTTGCTGAGAATGGCGCTTTGACAAGAGTAGATTTTGACCTCGACGTTTTTGAAAACCTCGATAAGCCAGAATAAAAATCGTGAGCAGGAGCGCAAGGATCAGCAAACCCAGGTAAAAACCCGAGGGATCAATGCTCCCACCAAAACCTTGTGAAAATTGTGTCTGCCAGCTCGCAGAGTTGGGATTCATAGGCCCCCCTTGTCCGAGACTGCCTCTCTCATCATTATATCCCCTACGGATCAAGTTCACGAGAACTTCCTTGGGGAGAAAATTGTGCCGGATTTTTGGATATTTCTTACTTCGACTGCGCTTTTTGACAGTCTTTCTACCGCTATTCAGATTGTCATTTTTGTCTTTTTGCTCTCGACTCGGCGTCCTTTAGCTCATGCCCTCGCCTTTTTCGCGGGAACAAGCCTGGCCTATCTTGCCTGCGGGTTAGTCTTTCTTTACAACCGTGAAGCGGTAAACGCCTGGTTGGCGCTGTTTCTTCCTAATATGAATTCGATACCAGACCCGAGTTACTATGGCCTTCAGCTGGCTTTTGGGGCTCTTTGCGTTGTCTTGGGAATCGTTTTTGCCTTTCGCAGTCAAAAGCAAGGACTTTCCCCGATGTTTCAAAGACTTACCCTACTGATCCGTTTTTTGAACCCCCTGACCGCATTTGCCTTAGGCGCCTTTTTGAGCATCACAGGATTTCCTGTTTCGGTGCCATATCTTGGTGCTCTCGAGAAACTTGGCCAAGCCTACGGCAACACGGGGGCTTGGCCGGGAGTTTTGTATTACAACGCGATCTACGCCGTTCCGATGTTGATTCCCCTCATCCTGTACCTTTTGTTACGAAACCACGTTACCGATATCGAGGCCAAACTTCACTTTCACACACCAAGGTGGGGATCTATGGTTAACAGTTGGCTTACAGCCCTTTTGGGGCTGGTGTTTGTCCTCGATTCGGCAGCCTATTTTGGTTGGGGCCACGCTCTTTTGCCCTCACGCTTTTTTTAACCGAGGTGCCCGTCAACGGTTACGGTCACTTCGGCATAGGGAAGATTTTTGCCGCTGGCGCTTAGCGATCTCTTCGTTAAAGCGGCGATACCGGAACAGCAAGGAACATCCATTTTAACGACGGTAATAGAACGGATAGTCCTGGTTTGCAAGATTCGAGTAAGTTTTTCACTATAGGCGGCTACATCATCAAATTTTGGACACCCTACCATCAAGACATGACCTGGTAAAAGCTGTCGATGAAAGTCAGCGTACGCAAAAGGTACACAGTCAGCGCACAACAGGAGGTCTGCCTGCTCAAGAAATGGCGCCGAAACAGGAACGAGGTTCCACTGCACCGGCCATTGCTGAAGGGCACTCCGCGAAGGTTGAAACCCCTGAGAAGGTTGAAGCGACGGATTGCCTAGCATGCGCACACGACTCCCTGGACATCCTGGCGCAGTCGGTGGACTTACGAGCATCTTTGGCTGTGCCACGGTAGCAAGCTCTTCTCGAAAAGCTTCTGCTTCACGGTTGACAACGCGAAGGGCCCCTTGGGGGCAATCACCTAGGCAGGCTCCGAGTCCATCGCATAAGGCATCACCGACAAGGCGAGCTTTTCCGTCAAGGATTTGCAAAGCCCCTTCATGACAGCCGGGGATACAGGCCCCACACCCATTACAAAGCTCTTCATCAATTTCAATAATCAGCCGTTCCATATACTAACCCTCTAGTTAGTGACTACTTACTTACTATGATTTTTTTGTCAAGTATGCCCTTGTTGTAAAGGCGCCAGTGAGCTAGACAGCGGTACAAGACATTGATTTGTCATGGGTGCATCAAACTAGCAAAAGTATTCCAAAAGTGCCCGATGCGGTCGACCAAAACCTCTTCTGGCTGGGAACGCCAATTTTCGACTAGCATTCGAACAGGCCCTGTTAGTAATAAAACAACGTGATAAGGGTTGAGGTCCGGACGAATCGAGCCCTCGGCCTGGCCTTCTGCAACCAGAGTTCGTAAAAGTTGCGCGTGGCTTTCCATAGTCTCGAAGTTCAACGCGGCGATAGTCGGTTCGCCACGAAATAGCTCTTCACTAAAGAGGATTACCGTAAGCCCTGGCTGAGTTTGGAACTGACGAGCACGGTCCATAACAAAAGCCTCTAGCTTTTTAAGAGCGCTTAATCCAGGGCGGGAAGCAATTTCCCTCAAGGCATCTAAGGTTCTTTCGCGAAATAATGATGCTAAGGCCTCAAAAATGTCGGTTTTTTCTCGAAAGTGTTTGTACAAAGCCGCATCCGTTACACCTACCTCGGCGGCTACTTTTTTCATGGTAAACCCATTAAGCCCATCACGAGCCACGACCCGGAGCGTGGCTTCTAAGATAGTCGTTTGACGTTCAGTTAGCCTCATCCACAGCTCCTGTATTCCAGCGTACGACTCTTCCTTGAACAGAAAGCACATTTTCTTGTTCCATTTTGGCCAAGCACCGAGACAACGACGGCCTAGCCACCCCAAAGTACCCTGCTAACGCTTCTTTGCTCAGGGGCAGACGAACAAAGGGCCCGACCTCGTCGTGTTCTTGGGGTAGAGCCCGCAAATACGAAAGAACCTTACAGCGCAAAGAAAGCGTATTCTGTTCGTGAAGACGCTCGGCGAGAAAAGCTAACTTTCCCGCTACCGTCGCTAAAAGGGCTCGAAGAAAAACAGGGTTTCTCCCAGCGAACTCCAAGACTTCTTCGGTAGGCCAAACATGAAGTTCTACATCGGTTGTTGCCGTGACGCGGACGGGACATAGCGGAGGTTGCGCAAAGCTCGGAGCAGGCGCCAAGCATGCAGGGCCATCCAACCAATCCACAGCCAAACCTTCTTGGGCCTCACCGCCCGGCAAGCGCGTTTCAATGCGGCCTTTGAGAAGGACTTCAAAAGATCCAAGGATATCCCCTTCAAAGTGCAACACCGTCGCTTTGGGGTAATGAACACGTCGGCCCGGGTATTCTGCTAAAAATTTAAGGCTTTCTTTTTCACCAGCTCGCGCAAAAATCTCTATACGATTCCAAAATTCCAAACCCATTCCTCTTTTTTAGGAAATATCGTCACCTAGGTTACGGTAAGTGTACGCTTACTAACATAGATTTGTAGCATAGATTTGCCGGGAGGAAAAGACCATGTTTTGTTTTCAATGCCAAGAAGCCGCCAAGGGAACCGGATGTACCCTGAGGGGTGTTTGCGGAAAGACCCCAGAAACCGCTGGGTCACAAGATTTGCTGATTTGGAGCCTGAAGGGTTTGGCGCTTGCCGCACAGAACGCTCCGGCGGGAACCGATTTAACGTATGAAACACGATTTCTCGCCCGCTCGTTATTTGCGACAATCACCAATGCTAACTTTGATACTGACCGGATTAAGGCTCTCGTCCGCGAAGCCTTAACGCTGAGGAATAACCTGGTGGCACGCTTTACCCCCAAAACAAGCAGTGACTACCTGTCCTGGGACGGGAAAACCGATGCCGAATGGGATGCTCAAAGTCTGCTTGTTGGAGTCCTCGCCACACAAGACCCCGATGTCCGTTCCCTAAAAGAGTTAATCACCTACGGTCTCAAAGGGATTGCCGCTTACGTTGAACATGCCGCTGTCTTGGGACACCGCGACAGCCAAGTCGATGCGTTTTTTATTGAAGCGCTTGCCGAGGTAACAAAAGAGCTGAGTGTGGATGAGCTGGTAGCCTTGACCTTAAAGTCAGGAAATGTCGCGGTCGCTGGCATGGCGCTACTCGATAAAGCGAATACCTCGACCTATGGGAATCCTGAAATCACGCAGGTTAATCTGGGTGTTCGACAAAACCCGGGAATTTTAATTTCTGGCCATGATTTAAAAGACCTAGAAGAATTACTTAAACAGACCCAAGGTACCGGAGTCGATGTCTACACGCACTCGGAAATGCTTCCTGCCCACTCGTATCCTGCGTTTAAAAAGTATGAAAACTTTATCGGGAACTACGGTTCGAGTTGGTGGCACCAAGATAAGGAATTTGAAAGTTTTCATGGCCCGATTTTAATGACAACAAACTGTATTGTTCCCCCCAAGGACAGCTACAAGAGTCGTTTGTTTACAACGGGAATGGCAGGTTATCCGGGTTGCCAGCATATTTCCGAGGCCTCTACAGGCAAGGCCAAGGACTTCTCACCGCTTATCCAGCTAGCAAAAACCTGTTCTGCGCCTCAAGAACTTGAAACAGGGACCATTTTAGGCGGCTTTGCCCACGACCAAGTCAGTAAATTGGCCGACAAGGTGGTGGCAGCAGTTAAATCTGGTGCCATCAAAAAGTTTGTGGTCATGGCGGGTTGTGATGGGCGCTTTAAGGAACGCGACTATTTTACGGGGGTCGCTCAGGCACTGCCGCAAGATGTGGTCATTTTGACGGCTGGTTGTGCCAAATATCGCTACAACAAACTCAACCTTGGCGATATCGGTGGTATTCCCCGGGTGTTGGATGCCGGACAATGCAACGACAGTTATTCATTAGCACTCACGGCCCTCAAGCTGAAAGAGGTGTTTGCCCTGAGCGACGTCAACGAATTGCCCTTGGCCTTTGATATCGCTTGGTACGAGCAAAAGGCTGTCGCGGTACTCTTAGCCCTGTTGGCCTTGGGCTTCAAGAATATTCGCCTGGGCCCGACACTTCCGGCGTTTTTGTCTCCCAACGTCACTCAAGTCCTCGTGAAGAACTTTGGGATTCAGGGGACAACTACCGTCGAAGCCGACGTGCAAGCCATCATGGCCTAAGGAAAAGCCTCAGGGGAAACTAACCGAATTCGTTTTAAGCGGATTCTTCGGGTGGCTCGAGGGGTAACCAGAGCGTAAACTCTGTCCCCTCGGGTCCACTAATAAACGTGACACGCCCCCCCAAAACAGATTCTCCCAAAAGCTTCATGCTATAGGTCCCTAGGCCTCGGTCGGGGGACTTCGTCGAGAAAGAACGCTGAAAAATCTGCAACTGAACGTCGTGCGGAATGCTCCCCGGGTTATGAACCGCAAACCTTACTCCACCTTTAACGCTTTCAACGCTAATCGTAACAGCTTGGCCGGAATGGATCGCTTCGAGCGCATTTTTGAGCATATTTACCAACACACGCTGAAGAAGAAGCTTATCACTGACTAAAGGCAACGAATCACTCGGCACGATGACCGTAATCGTTTTTTGATGTCCTACCGAATGCACCCGCATTTTGTCGGACACATCGCGGACTAAAGAGGCCGCATCAAGCGGCTCGGAATTTCGCACCAAAGAACCCGATTCGGCCATTTTTAATTGACGAAAAGCAAGAATTTCGTCGAGTAGGTCGCCGCTAGAACGGTGCGACAACGTCAAAAGATCACGGGAATCGGAATTATTTAAGTCTACCATTTCTGTGAGAATCTGCAGGGCGCCATGAAGCCCACCCGCAGAGTTCACGACATCATGAAAGAAGATTCGCTCCAAAGTTTTTCGGCGCTTTTCATGACTGATATCCTGGATCGAGACGACCAAAAAGCTTCGCTCTTCCAATTGCCATGGTGCCGAGGAAACCTCCAGATCTAATGCGGCCGAGGAATTACCACGCTGAATTGTTAAACGGCACTCACCTACCACTCTTTTATTTTGTTTCCGACTATCGATCAAGGTCCTGAAAGCTCCACATACCGAGCAGGCTTCAGAAGTGCCACAACCGTCTCGGCCTTGAGGCACATGGCAACAGCCCAAGGCTTCTCCAAACCGTCGACCTAGGTAGTCCTGAGTTTGCCCTAGCTCCCAACTCTGACAAAACGCTTCTGAGGCCCAAATAATTTGCCTCTGTTCGTTCAGAACCAAAATCTGTCCGTTCAAGGCCAATGCGAACTGAGTCAGCGAGGCTTGGCTTTGTACTAGCTCATAATCGTTCCAAAGTTGATTTGGGGTAGCTCGCGATAACACGGAATGACTCCTGTCACTAAAAAAATTAGTTTCTCAAATTCTAGTGAATTTTCTTGAAGATTTCCACTAATCTAGTGACTTGAATCCGACAAATCGCTCGATTACAATACAACTATGGCTCGTTTAACAAAGTTTCTCAAAAACCTGCTTCGGCTGATTTTTTTTACCATAGCCATTGCCAGCATTCTTTTCACCGTGCAAAGCATTTGGCATGTATTTACCCCAATCATTACCTATGTGGACCAGGATGTGAATCTTGCCACCTCAACCCTTTCGGTCCAAGTCATGACGGGTGTTTCTATTGCCGCCTTGGTTCTGTTCTTTGTTTTTCTTGCCATCGCCATTCTTCACCGAGGCATCAACAATCGACAGTTTGTCAGCTCTTTTTTTCGAAACATCTTGTCGTCGGTCATCTTTGTCGTATCCGACTGGGCTTTTAGCACCCTTCAAAAGCAGGGACGGTTTTACCTTCTATTGGCCTTGGTGCTAACGTTGATCATCACCATTATCCTCATTGAAATGGTGGCCAAAGCATCGAACCAAAAGGCCGAAATCTCGATGCGAACCGATCTCATGTCGTCCGTCACGGCCGGTTTGGCCTTTGGCCTTATTTTAGCGACGGGCCAATTCACTTGGGGCTGGGTAAAACATTTTATCCCTTGAGCCTAATGCGCCCCGCCAAGCGAGTGCAATTTCTGAGGTTTATTCACCGCTTTCAGGCTTATTCGCCACGTGGTGAAAGGCCCCACGCTTGACCTCCCACCAATTGTCCTTCCAACTGTTGATACACTGGCAAGATGTCTTGAAGAAATGCAGGGTCAATACTGACCGCTTGGTCAGCTATACGTCGGCAATACCCGCACTTGTCACATTCTTGGTCAAGGCAGCTGACTTTTTCGAAACGATCAAGAAAATTGGCAGGAATCTTTTGGGAGTCAATGTGAATAGGATTTTTTTCCTGCGAAAAAAATATTCCTTGATTTTTTAAAAACTTAAGAGCGGACCCAGAGAGGCCTAACGGCATTTTCCAGAATCGGAAAGTTTTAAGCCACCACCAGCGTTCAAACCGGGGGGCCGGTTTCTGAAAGCCCCAAGACAGGAGTAAATCGGCCAAGTTCCCCTCCCACCGGCGATCGTGGTAGGCCTGAGCCCTTTGAACCAAGGCGTAAGAAGGGATATTCCGCTCCAGAAGTTTAAAAGTTGTGTACCCAATTTTTTCGTACCGAGGGGTGTCTTCGGGCCGAATCCAACCCGCTGAGATGAACAGCTCTTTATGGGTCAGACGATTTTTTTGACACTGAATGATCGGGTAGTCGATGTAGAACTTAGGATTGGTCACACTAGCATGCGCATGACCATTTTGATGCTGAATCTGATACGGGCAGTTGGGCTGGCAAAAATGGTTCGCAATAAGCACCAGATCAGCCTTAACCGCCTGACGAATGGCAGATAATTTTTCAAAATCCCGATTAATAGAAAAAGACTCTAAATTAATGGCGTCAGCACCTAAATCTTCCCAGTAACGAGCTCGTTTGACAGTATCGACCTGAGCGTAGATCCCTACCTTGACCTTAAAGCGAGGCCACCGTTTCTTAACAATTTGCACTAAATACGGGGCGGTAATGGTGAGGGTATCTACCTTCTGCTCATCTAACCAGGCCAACAGCCCCTCTAGTTGGCGGTGAAAGCGAGGTGTCCACTCTTCATTGCCAAAACAGGCGGCATTCAAAAGGTAGTTGAACTCCATTCCTGCCGCATGAACAGCCTGAATATAAGCGGCAAGTCCCTTTTTGGACAAACGAGTCGCCATAAACGAGGGTCGCCCCCCACCTACCGAGTCAAACGGAAGTTTTCCATAAATTTCAAAAGCCCCGGCTGCCTTCAATTGAGGCAGAATTTCGAGGTCGTAATTGGCTGGGACGGTCAAACGCATAGAGAATAATACCATGAAGCGTCAGACCTGCAAACCCAGTCCTTGATTCCTTTGCCAACTAACATTACACTGTTACTAGTCCGCTCTTCAGGAGATAAGCATGAAGAACAAGGTGGATTTTCCAACCATCAACGCTAAAACGCCCGACGGCCTCAAGGACGACGGTACGCCCTACCGTGTTCTGGTAGTCGATGACTCGATGTTTGTCACCAAACAGATCGGTCAGATTTTGACCTCCGAAGGCTTTGAAGTCGTAGCAACTGCTCCCGACGGAGAAGCCGGAGTCGAAAAGTACAAAGAATTGTTTCCCAACGTCGATTTGGTGACCATGGATATTACCATGCCCAAAATGGATGGGGTAACAGCTCTCGAGAAAATCAGAGAATTTGATTCCGAGGCAAGAGTGATCATGGTTAGCGCCTTAGGAAAACAAGACCTCGTCAAAGATGCTCTGGTCAAAGGGGCCAAGAATTATATCGTTAAACCCCTCGACCGAGAAAAAGTTCTCGAGAGAGTAGTCAACTCTTTGAAAAAGTGATCTGTCGAGCCGGCTGTGGCGCCTGCTGTATAGCTCCGTCAATTTCTTCTCTCGCCAAGCCGGCAGGTGTTAGGTGTATTCACCTTGATAGCAGAAATTTGTGTCGCTTGTGGGGCGATCCTAAACGTCCTTCGGTATGCTCTTCGCTGAATCCAGAGCCTTCAATGTGTGGGAACAACCGTACCGAGGCCTTGGAACTGCTTGCCACCTGGGAACGGTTGACCTTACCGGATTGACGCCTCGCGAGATTTCCTCTCATAATAACAAACTATGATCGTAAAACCTAAAATCATTAACAATATTTGCCTTACGTCACATCCCGTAGGTTGTGCCGCCGATGTCGAGCGCCAAATTGCTTACGTCCAGTCTAAGGGTCCCCTTTCGCAGGCACCCAAGAATGTACTTGTGATTGGATCTTCAACCGGCTACGGCCTAGCCAGTCGTATCGTTGCCGCCTTTGGAGGTGGTGCAAAAACGATTGGCGTTGCCTTTGAACGCGCGGGAAGTGAAAAAGGCCCGGGAACAGCCGGGTTCTATAATACGATTGCCTTTGACCGTTTAGCCGCAAAGGCGGGGCTTTTTAGCAAAAGCTTCAATGCCGACGCCTTTTCTACCGAAACCAAAACGGCGGTACTCGATGCCGTGCGCACTCACTTGGGTAAAATTGACCTCTTAGTCTATAGCTTAGCAAGTCCAGTCCGTACTGACCCCAAAGATGGCGTCCAGTATCGGTCGGTCCTCAAGCCAATTGGCCATGATTATGTCGCAAAATCGATTGATCCCTTTAAAGGGGAAGTCAAAATTGCTACGGTCAGTCCTGCAACCCCCGAGGAAGTAGCCGCCACAGTGAAAGTCATGGGCGGGGAAGATTGGCAATTGTGGATTGAGACTCTTGCTCAAGCGGGGTTGCTTGCCTCTGGGTTCCGCACGGTGGCGTATTCGTACATTGGACCAGAAGTGACCTATCCGTTTTACCGTTCCGGAACAATTGGTAAAGCCAAAGAACACCTGGAAGGCACCGTGAAAGCACTCAACCAAGGTCCGTTGGCGGCCCTTGGCGGAAAGGCTTTTGTCAGCGTCAACAAAGCCTTGGTCACCCGTGCCAGCGCCGTCATTCCTGCAGTCTCCCTCTACATTTCTTTGCTTTACAAAGTCATGAAAGCTAAAGGCATTCATGAAGGCTGTATTGAACAAATCGATCGGTTGTTCCGTGATCGGCTGAGCGCCTCCACCGTACCCACCGATTCTCAAGGGCTAATTCGTATTGACGATTGGGAAATGCGAGCTGACGTTCAAGGCGAAATTGCTGCGCTTTGGGACAAAGTTACTGCAGAAAACTTAACGCAGATAGCGGATATTGCAGGCTTTGAGAAAGATTTCCTTCAGTTGAATGGTTTTGCCCTTCCTGGTGTGGACTATGAAGCTGACCTTTCCTTGCAGTTGCTTGAAGCCGGAGTTTAACTTTAGGGCAAGCTAAACCATGCTGAATTCATTTTGGTTTCAGGCTCTGGTGATCTTTGCCCTCATCCTTTTAAACGGCTTTTTCGCGATGTCCGAAATTGCTATTGTGGCTTCGCGAAAAGCCCGACTTCAGCAAAAGGCTGCTGAGGGTAATGCCAGCAGTCAACGTGTCCTTGAGCTGAAAGCTCATCCGGGGCCCTTTTTGTCGAGTATGCAGGTGGGAGTAACTCTTATCGGCATCCTTTCGGGTGCGCTAGGCGAACGAACACTTTCAGAATCGTTAGGGCATGACTTAAAAAACATCCCCTGGTTGGCGCCTTATGCCTCGCTGGTAAGCCTCATTACCGTTGTTGTCGGGATCACCATCGTCTCGATTATTGTCGGAGAACTCGTACCCAAACGAGTCGCATTGAGTAACCCCGAGACTGCCGCCTCTCGCCTGGTCCACCCCGTTCGAATCTTTTCTCTCTTCTTTCGCCCTTTGGAGCGCCTTTTAACGGGCTCAACCGAACTGATTCTCAAAGTTTTAAAAATTCACGAAACACCCGAGCCGCCTGTTACCGAAGACGAGCTGGTCTTGATGCTCAAAGAAGGCCGCAAAGCTGGTGTCTTTCAGGAAGTGGAACAGTTGGTTGTCGAGAATGTACTCTATCTGGATGATAAAGGTGCTCACGGGTACATTACGCCGCGTGTTGACGTGATTTATCTTGAGAAAGATGCGGGCGAAACCGAGGTCAAACAGTTTATTCTTGAAAATCAACAGCAATCAAGTTTTCCGGTCTGCGCCGGTGGCATGGATAACGTCGTCGGTACCGCTGAAGTAAAACGTCTGCTCACCGCTATGGCTATGGGGACCTACACGTCCCTGAAAGACTACCTTGAACCTCCCCACTTTCTCCCTGAAACCGTCAGCGCACTCAAAGTTCTGGGAATTTTCAAAGAAAAAAATATCAGCCTGGTTTTTATTATCGACGAGTACGGTGGACTTTTAGGCGTCATGACAATGCAAAATATCCTCGAGAGGCTTTTTGGGGCCGCAGTACCTCATCATAAAGAGGCTCCTCGCCTGATGCGTCGTTCCGATGGGAGCTACCTCATTGACGGAGCCTTGCCAATGGCAGATTTTGCCCGGTTTTTTGATTGTGAGAGGGAATGGGAACATGAAAAAGGGGAGTACCATACGGTAGCAGGGTTCATTCTTGTTCGTATGGGACGAATTCCTGCCCCTGGAAATTATTTTGTGTGGAAAACCTTCTATTTTGAAATCAGTGAAATGGACGGCAACCGCGTTGATACAATCATCGTGAGAAAATTTGAAAAACGTGCACTGGCAAATCAATAGTAACAATAAGAGTGAAGCAAATGGCAAAGTTATTCAAAAATGATCGGGGCCAGATTTGGGTACTTGGTCAATTTGTTTGGGGCGGGTTACTTTTACTGGCGGGCCCCCTCAGTAGCCTGGGTTCATTTTGGCCGGCCTTGGTCGTAACGATCGTAGGCGGAGGACTTTCTATAGCCGCCGTGCTTAACCTGGGCAACAATCTGAGTGTGTTTCCTAAACCAAAAGACGATGCCGTATTTGTAGACCGAGGCCTCTACCGGTGGGTCAGACATCCTATTTATTCAGGGCTTCTTGTAGCAGGGATTGGCTGGTGTATTTTTTGGTTATCGTGGCCTGCCTGCATTCTTGAGGTGATATTTGTTCTTTGGATGGACCGAAAAGCCGCCTCAGAGGAGCGTTGGCTGAATCAACGCTATTCTAACTATGCAGCCTACCAAAAACGTGTCAAAAAATTCTTCCCTGGCCTGTATTAGCTTTCTGCGTTATTTAAACCTTGTTAAATCCCCATTCCAGAAAGATAATTGCAAAAAGTGTTCACAGCTTGGGTAAGCGACGGATGACTGGCTTCAAACTTCTCAACGGAGGTTTCTAAGGCATTAACCGACGCTTTCAGTAAGGCCGGGTTTTGTTGAGTCCTCAAAACCTGCTTGGTGGTCACCTGAGCAAAATCAGCGATACTACCAGCGTCTTCTTGATGGGTTACTGCCAGCTGTTCGACTTCGGAACTCAAACTCTTCACCAAAATGAGCAGGTCAGCTCTTTGAGCGACGGACAAATTTTCTGAGGTTTGAATTTTTGCTTCAAGGTCGTGTATGGTGTTTTGAATTAGGCTGTTTTGGATCATGGCGTTCCCCCCTGTCTTTATTTTCGTCCTAGAACAGCCTAATAGCAAGGGCTCGCTTATGGGCTCTGGCGAACTCAAGCTTAGCGAGCTATACTTTTCTTAGAGGCGAATATGGAAGAAAAACGCGAGCAAGCTCGTTATCAAATACGGCAGTTTGTGAAAATTGATTTTAACCGCGAAGAGTTTCTTCCGGCGGAAGGTCTGAATATCAGCGCCAACGGCTTGCTGTGCCGTGTTCCGCGCCCCTTATCCCCTGGTCAACGACTATTTTTGATGCTCAATTTGGGCACCCCGCGTGACCCCATCATTTTGAATGTAGAAGCTCTCATCATTTGGACAAAGACCGACCACGCCGAACTACCCTCTTGGTTAGCGGGAGTAGAGTTCCTTGACCTGACGGAAAATCAAAAAGAGCAAATCCTCGCCTTTCTTGCCTACGACCGTTCAAGAGTTGCCGAGTGTCCAGAGACTTAAAGTACGCTTAGGTCCCTGAAGACGCCATTGCCTGCTGTACCTGCTGTTTACCACGCTGGGCGTCAGAGTTATTGGGGTCTTGATTCAGGGCCTCATTATAGGCCTTCAAAGCCGAGGGGTAGTCTTTTTCTAAGTAGCGGGCATACCCCAACCTCGCCCACCAAGCGGCAATTTGAGGAGCGTGATAAACTGCCGTAGTTAAGGCAATATCGGCATGGTTATATTCGCCCAACTGCAGATAAATCTCTCCCATAAAATAATAGGCCCTCTCGATGCGATCACCAGAGGGGGCTAAAACCACGTATTGCTCAAAATTATGCAAAGCGTCAACGTTCTTTCCTAAATAATACTGGGCTTCAGCCTGCGCCTCAATGACGCGGAAATCATAAGGGTTTACCTTGAGCGCCTGATTGGTGTAATCCAAAGCTTCCTGATATTTTTCCAGTTTAAGCAACGCCCAGGTCAACACCACAAACGAGTCCATGTTTTGAGGATTGGCTTTAAGTTCATTTTGACAGATCGAAACAGAATCCTGATAGTTGCCGTTTCGATACGCCGCTAAGGCGTCGGGAGGATCAGCAAGGAGCGGAGTAAGACCGGCAACGAGGGTAAAAAGCACAAGTATGGCTGGCAAAGACCAACGAGAGTATTTCACTGTGAGCCTCCGGAAGGCATGGTACAAATCCCATTAAATTTCGCACCGGCCTCCATGAGGATCTCGGGGCAAGTCATATCCCCTTCGACAACGGCGCTAGAAGAAAGTTCAATACGACGACTGGCAATGATGTTGCCCACTACCCTGCCGTGAACATAAACAACACGGGCTTCAACTCGGGCT
The DNA here is from genome assembly GCA_013044245.1 of Spirochaetales bacterium. Classification (GTDB taxonomy): domain Bacteria; phylum Spirochaetota; class Spirochaetia; order JABEVK01; family JABEVK01; genus JABEVK01. The sequence goes on from JABEVK010000104.1 coordinate 24,216, forward strand.
TCGACCACCGCTTTATCACCAATATAAAGGTCGCCAGTGGCCCGAACATCACCACGTAGAGCGCCTTTGATCATTAAAGATTCGGTAAAGCGTAATTCGCCTTCAAACGAAAAGTTTTCGGCAAGAACCGTATCGAGCTCGCGCTCATCAACGTCCAGGTATTGCGTTTCGGACATAGATTTATCCTAGCGGCGCTCAGAGACGCTGTCAAGCGAGCCCGACAGTCGGTCTAGGATCCGGTTGAGCGAGCGTTTTAAGTCATCTCGCATCTCAGAAGTATAAGGATTATAGGTCTGAAGATCCAAAAAAAGCTGAAACGGATCATTGCAGGTCTGTTGCACAATATCCAAAAGCTTTTTGTAACCCTGAGTGGCGATGGGGTGGTCGGTTAAATGCATGTCGGACAAGACCCTACCGATAAAGTGTGTCACACCCTGAGTATAGGCCGCCGCTTTGTCATGTTCGTCGGGCGTCATGTCAATCACCGACAAACCTTGCTCAGAAAAGTCACGTTTCCAGAAGCTAAAGGATTCCCAGGCCCCCCGTAAGTTGTGCAAAACAAGCGGTAGTCCGTTTAGACCCTGCCGAGCAGAATCAGGGCCAAACATCGGATGGGTCGCCAACAAAGATACCTCGGGGGGCAGAATGGATAACATTTGGCGAGCGGGAACAACCTTGACAGAGCAGGTATCAGCAATAACCTGCCCCGGTCGAGCCAACGGACAAAGTTCGTTAAGCACTGGCTCCATGGCGCTAATCGCGCAACATAAAAAAACCGTGTCATTGTTAGCCATTAACTCTTCAAGAGAGGCTTGTCTGACCCCAGGGGGTACCTCTCGGCCTGGGCTCCGGTTATAAACAGTAACCTGATGTCTTTTCGCTAAAAGGGAAGCCCAAAATCTGCCGAATCGGCCTAGACCGTAAACACCCACGTTCATAACCGCATCCTATCTTGACGTTCGCCCCCTTTCAAGCCCCGTCAGGCTCATGCTACACTGACTGCGAGGAGATAGAAATGACCTTTACCGAACGCATGCGGGCTCAGGCAAAGTCCCTGCAAAAACGTCTAGTTCTGCCCGAAGGGACTGAACCTCGAACCATTCCCGCGGCCAGGAAGATCGTGGACGAGGGATTGGCTCGTGAAGTTGTCCTTTTGGGACCCGAAGCAGCTATCCGGGCTAAAGCAAAAGAACTTAACGTCAGTCTTAACGGAATACACGTCGTAGACCCTGCTACCAGCCCGTTGTTAGACACTTACGCCGCAGAATATTACGAGCTACGCAAGGCAAAAGGCATCAGCCTCGATGAGGCCAAAAAAAAGATCCAAGACGTGCTGTTTTGGGGCTCGATGATGGTTCGTCGTGGCGATAGCGACGCCTTGGTAGCCGGAGCCGACAATAGCACAGCTAATGTGTTGACAGCCGCTTTTCAAATCATCAAAACCGCGCCAGGTGTTAAGTCCGCTTCGAGCTGTTTTGTGATGGAAATTCCTGAAAAAAAATGGGGTCACGAGGGTATGATGGTCTTCTCAGACTGCGCCATCATCCCTGACCCTAACGCCGAACAACTGGCTGAAATAGCCCTCAGTGCGGCGCAGTCCTTTCGTACCTATGTTGGGGCGGAACCAGTTGTCGCCATGCTGTCGTTTTCAACCAAAGGCTCAGCAAGCCATCCGGATGCCGACAAGGTGATAGAAGCCGTGCGTTTAGCCCATGCCAAAGCACCTGAGCTAAAAATCGACGGTGAATTGCAAGCGGATGCAGCCCTCGTCCCCTCGGTTGCCCAAAAGAAGGCCCCTGGTTCTGCTGTTGCCGGAAAAGCCAATGTTTTGGTCTTCCCCGATTTAGGAGCCGGTAACATTGGTTATAAGTTAGTCCAGAGACTTGCAGGCGCCGAAGCTTATGGCCCCTTCCTTCAGGGAATGGCCAAACCCTGTAGTGACCTTTCCCGTGGTTGCAGTATAGACGACATTGTGAACACCTGTGCAGTCATTCTTTGCCAAGCTCGTTAACGAGGTCAGAACATGACGTCCCCTCAACAAGCCGCTTGGCAAGTTTTAGGGCAGGAACTGGGATCTCCCGTGCTTGCTCTTATCCTTGGACAAGCCCTAACTTCGTCAGCCGGTGTACCGGCTGGCGAATGGGGGATGTACATTTTGACCGAAAGTGCCTTGCATTATCGGCATGAGCCTAGTCAAGGGGTGCTGGCAGGCATGATTAAAATTGACCGAGCCGATCAACCTCGACTTCTGGGCTTTAATCGTTCAGAGGTGTTAGCCTGTCGGTACCATCAAGGAACCTTCTGGAAGCGCCTCTTTGCCGGTGAAAACGATTTTATTACGTTAGAATGGTCCAATGGAGCACCTCCCCTGAGCTTTGAGCCCTTAGAAGGGGGAGGAGCTTGGGCAATGCAGGTCAATCAGCATTTTCAGTTACCACAAAAGGCGCTCTAAAGCCCAAACGACAAACTCAAGTCAGCGATATCCCGTTAAGGTCAAACGGAGTTTGCTGGTAAACGCTGTAGTTCAACCAGTTAGCATACAGCAGGTGAGCATGCGACCTCCAGGTGATCTCTGGTAAATTGCGCGGATCATTTTGAGGAAAGTAATTCTGCATCAAGTAGCCGGGGTTTCCTGTAGCAGTATCACGTTCGTACTCCCGCTTGAGCGTATCACGGTCATATTCCGGGTGACCGGTCACAAAAATCCGTCTACGGTCTTCGGTAGTGACTAAAAACACCCCCGCTTCTGGGGATTCAGCAATCAGGCGCAAACCAGGAATCGCTAAAATATCCTCGCGCCGTGTTTCGGTGTACCGTGAGTGAGGTGCCGGGAACCACGTGTCAAACCCTCGAACGATGGGCTCATTGGGTTCCAGAATCTCGTGTTGAAAGACCCCGGCCAGTTTCTGTTCAAGGGATACCTTAGGAACACCAAAAAAATGATAGAGCGCGGCCTGAGCACTCCAGCAGATGTGCAGAGTGGAATAGACATGCGTTTCACTCCACTCAAAGATATCGGTGAGTTCAGCCCAGTAGTCGACTTTTTCAAAATCGTACAGTTCTACAGGAGCTCCCGTAGTGATCAAACCATCGAATCTTTCTTGGCGAATTTGGCTGTAGGTTTTATAAAAAGCAGAAAGATGTTCTTTTGGAGTGTTCTTGGTTTCATGCGAACCCATGTGTAAAAAGGTGATCTCGATTTGAAGCGGGGTGTTTCCTAGGAGTCTCAACAACTGAGTTTCTGTCTGAATTTTTGTCGGCATAAGGTTAAGGATGGCGATTTTTAAGGGTCGTATGTCCTGATGAACCGCCCTATCATCGGTCATGACAAAAATATTTTCTTTTTCTAACAATTCCCGTGCAGGGAGGTTTGCAGGAATTTTGACCGGCATTTTCCTTACTCCTTAGCGTATTTCCAAACAGAACTATCGTTTAAAAAGGCTGAACCGTTTATTTACGATGGTTTAAATTAGCATAATTTAAGGCAAACCGGAAAGCCGTCCGTGATAAATCCGTAATCCGGGGTAAGCTTTAAGAAAATTCACTGAAAAAAAGGAGATTTCATCATGTTTAAGCTCTACCGTATTCTGGTCATACTCAGTTTCTCTGTGAGCCTTTCAGCCTGTTCTAGCTTGGATGTCGCCGATATGATCCTCCATTCGCAGACGGGTCAAGAAAATCCTCCGCCCCAAGCATCGACACCGTCCTCGACCTCGACACCGTCCTCGACTTCGACTTCGACTTCGGGTGCTGCGGTACTCACTGGGGTCCAAAACCTTACACCTTCGGCAAAAACCTATCCGGCTAGTGCCAAGGTTTCAGGTCCTCAAGATTTTTCGGCCGTAAAAGTCGGCGACTGGGCAGTCTACAAAGTTCTCAAAGGTGGACAAATTTCTACGGTGATTAAGCTTGCGGTTGTCGGCAAATCGGACGACGCGTGGATTTATGAGTTCGATAGCTACACACAAGATCACAGCACCGCCATGCAAATGGCTGTAAAAAATCTTAACCAGGCTCTGGGCTCGGCACAAGACGAAGGTGATAAAATATTGTGGATGAAGATAAAAGATGAACAGGGCAAAATTACCAAATTTGAGGGGTCGATGCTGGGTATGATGAAAAACATGAGCAAAGCCGCGCTAACGGGAGGCTCTGAGTATGTTTCGTCCGTGGAAAAGGGCGGAACCGTCACCGTACCAGCGGGTACTTTCTTGGGAACCTGGAAAGTCAGCTCCCACGTCTCGAACGGCAGAACCTCTGAATCGGGTATGGCCTGGGTGTCAACCCGCGTTCCCCTTTGGCACGTTGTAAAATCGGTTAGCGATAATGGGTCCACCAGCATGGAGCTGGTGGACTTTGGAACTACGGGGTTCGTTTCAGCCTTCGATTAGGTTCACCTCGCCTCGGCTGTTCAAAGGAGCTAAAGAGCTTAGGTGAAAAGACCATCCACTGACAGGTACCGTTCACCGGTATCATAGTTAAAGGTCAGGATCTTTTCACCGCTCTTAACCTCGGGTAATTTTTTCGCTACCGCTGCTAGTGCAGCTCCTGTAGAAACACCGCCAAAGATGCCTTCTTCACGAGCCAAGCGAACGGCCCATTCATAGGATTCTTCTTTTGTCACGGTAATTACGCCGTCAAGGATTTGCTGATGCAGGTTGCCCGGGACAAAGCCCGCACCTAAGCCTTGCAAAGGGTGTGGTCCAGGCTGGCCTCCCGATAGAACGGGGGACTGGGAGGGCTCAACCGCAAAGACCTTTAGTGCAGGGAACTTGGGTTTGAGAACTTCGGCCACCCCTGTAATGTGCCCTCCCGTGCCCACACCAGTAATGATGTAGTTCAGGCCATCGGGAAAGTCTTTCAAGATTTCTTGCGCGGTTGTATTTTGGTGCACCGTAACGTTCGAAGGATTATCAAACTGGCTAGGAATCCAAGAGTTAGAGTTCTGCTCGTGCAACTCCTGAGCGCGAGCAATTGCCCCCTTCATCCCTTTTTCGCGGGGGGTGAGGTCAAATTGGGCACCGTAAGCAGACATTAAACGTCGTCTTTCAATCGACATCGACTCGGGCATCACCAAAATTAGCTTGTAGCCCTTCACAGCGGCCACCATGGCTAAACCAATGCCGGTATTGCCGCTGGTGGGTTCAATGATCACTGTATCTTTTTTGAGAAGGCCACGTTTTTCAGCGTCCTCGACCATGGCCAAGGCAATTCGATCCTTCAGACTTCCGCCCGGATTACTCCGCTCTAACTTGATCCAAACTTCTTGGCCCGGAAAAAGCTTTTTTAGACGGACATGGGGGGTGTTTCCTATCGTATGCAGAATGTTTTCGTATTTCATGATTCCTCCTCGCCTGTTCCTCGGGTTTCACCCCAGAGGAGCATACTTGTAAGCTAAACAGGAATTTTGCTTCTGTCAATAGTCAACTTTGTCAATCAACTTGATTTACTAATAAATCTTTTTTCCCTGGGCCTTCCTTCGGGAGCTCTTGGTCGTGCTTTGGGGGCCGCCATGGCGTCTTTACAGGTCAGGGTGTTACCGGTAAACTGCCCCACATATGCAAACACTGATCGTGGGTTATGGCCGAATGGGCCACGAAGTCGAAGGATACCTCAAAGCGCGCGGCCATCAAATCGTGGCACGTGTTGATACCTCCGGAGCCGGGGATACCAGCGAAGTAACCTCCGAATTGTTGCGCTCCGCTGAAATGGTCATTGAGTTTTCGCTTCCTGAGGCTGTACTCGGTCACGCCCGACAGTATGCGGCAGTGGGTATTCCCGTGGTCTTAGGAACGACAGGGTGGGACGCCCAACGAACTGAAGTTCAGCACATCGTCGAAGGCTACCAAAGCACACTCCTCTGGGGAACCAATTTTGCCCTGGGTACCCACCTGTTTTTTGCCCTGGCCGAAAAAGCCGCCGCGCTCATTTCTGGCCTTCCTGAATACGATATCATGCTTACCGAATGGCACCACAAGCTAAAAAAAGATTCCCCTTCAGGGACCGCGTTAACCACGGCCGAACGAATTCTCAAAGTGCTACCCCGAAAAAAAGAAATCAATACGGGTCGTATCGACCGAGCTATTCGCGACGAGGAGCTCCATGTTGCCTCGGTTCGCGGCGGCACAATCCCGGGAACACACAGTGTTTTACTTGACTCGGCTGCCGATTCTCTCGAAATTCGACATACTGCCCGTAACCGCTCTGGTTTAGCACTTGGAGCCGTCATGGCGGCCGAATGGTTGCTCGAGTCTGGTCGAAAAGGCTTTCTCTCGGTCGATGATTTTGTTAAAAGCTATTTTGCCGAGGCACTCGGCTAAGGAGTCCGCATGTCTTACCAAGGCGTTTATACCGCACTTGTCACCCCCTTCACTACCGCGGGTAAGGTTGATGAGCCGGCACTCCAAGCTCTCGTCGAAGAACAAATCCGCTTGGGGATTTCGGGTCTTGTCCCGATGGGAACCACCGGTGAAAGCCCCACACTTTCCCCCGAAGAACACTCCCGTGTCATTGAGCGTGTTGTGGCCTGGACCAAAGGACGTGTTCCTGTCATCGCCGGCACTGGTTCGAATTCTACCGAAGAAGCCATTGAACTCACCAAACGAGCGCAAGATGTGGGCGCAAACGCTAGTCTTCAGGTTGTTCCTTATTACAACAAACCGAATCAGGAAGGACTTTTCCGTCACTTTGAAACCATTGCCGATAAGACGCAGTTGCCCATCCTCATCTACAATATCGCTGGTAGAACCTCTCGTAATCTTGAAACGGATACCCTGATCAAGCTGGCCCAACACCCCCGTATTGTCGGGGTCAAAGAAGCCTCGGGAGACGTCGGCCAAATGATGGAGGTTCTCGCGCGCCGCCCAGCCGGGTTTTCGGTACTTTCTGGTGATGACAACCTCGCCTACCCGTTGATGGCTTTAGGCGGTAACGGGGTTATTTCGGTGGCAAGCCATGTCGTTGGGCGCGAACTATTGGCCATGATCAACGCCTGCGTTCAAGGTCAGTGGGATACCGCACGCCAGCTTCACTTTCGTCTTTTACCAGTTTTTAAAGCGATGTTTATTGATACAAACCCCATCCCCGTGAAAACGGCTCTCGCCCTGCAGGGAAAAGTCCAAGAGGTATTCCGACTCCCGATGACGCCCCTTGACGATAGTAAAAAAGAAGTCGTTCGCCAGGCTCTTAAACTCATTTCTTCGGTAGGCTGAAGCCTCAGCGAGGCTCAGGTAAGCGTTGAAACACAGCAACAAACTGCTCAACTCCCAAAGTTTCGGCTCGGGCAGAAAGGTCGATTCCTTGGGCAAGAAAGGCCTCGGTCACTTGCTGGTCATTTAAGTGCAGGGTGCTCGCTACCCGGCCAAGATTATTGCGAAGAGTCTTGCGCCGACTAGAATAACATTCCCGAACGAAGCGCGAAAACAGCAAACCCGACAAGTGGGGCCACTTATGGTGCGCTTTTAACTGCACCACAGTGCTAGTGACTTCGGGTGCAGGATGAAATGACCCAGGGCGCAAGGTTACTACCGATTTCGCCGAAAAGGCTGACTGAATCATAACCGAAAAGCTGGAATAGTTCTTTGTACCAGGCTTTGCCGTCATGCGATCGGCCATTTCTTTTTGAACGGTAACCACAAAGACCTCGGGAACAAAGCCCCCTTCGAGAAAATCTCCCAGGATCGCACTAGCCGCGTTATAAGGAAGGTTCCCCACGACTCGGTGAACCTTTCGGGAGAAGTCAGGCCACTCCGATGACCCAGGCTCGAGGGGAATCCCATCACGAACTCGGCGCCACGTTTTAATTGCATCTCCCCACACCAAGCATAATCCGGCAGGAGAGTTGCCCAACTCTTCGCTTAGAACTTCGATATAGCCAGGGTCAATCTCAAAGGCAGTAACGGGGTGACCATCTGCCAGCAATTGATGAGTCAATGCCCCTAAACCCGGGCCAATTTCCCAAACTGGCTCACCCGGTGCTAGCTCCACGGCGTTAAGGATCTGTTTTCGGGCTCCTGGATTGATGAGAAAATTCTGTCCCCAGCGGCGCAGGGCATTTAACCCGCGGCCCTCAAGGTAGGCTTGTAGCTCAGCGGCAGAATCATAATTAAGTGGCACCAGAGTAGTCCTCCGGCGTCCTTTATAGAGGATAACCGCTAGAAATCCTACTCCCCCCGCAAGCGGCAAGGCATAAGCCCAAAAGATCGGCAGCAGAGGAAAACTTCCCGCCCGCGCCACCATAAAGGTGGTATCAAAAACTACGGTTAAAAGCTCGCCGACAAGTGCTTCGCCTGGGAGACCCACCAGCGAGACGACCAAAAAAGCTAACGAAACAAGCATGTACAACCCGGTCAGAGCAACAAGAGGGGGTGTCCAAAGCACACCAGCCCAACACAGCCCCCCCGACAATGGGCCAGCTAAGGGTGCCGTGGTCAAAACCGCCGAACCCGAGACCGCCACGGTCCCGGCTCCCCAGCGTCCCAAATACGGACGGAGTTCCCGTTCCCAGGATGGTGAAACCAGCAAAAGCCCTGCTAAAGCCGCGCCTGACAGCTGGAGCGAGAGGGAGCTCACCATGTCGGGCCACAACAACACAGTCAACAAATACGATAACGACATCACTTCGATGGCCGGCGCTTTTCGCCAGGTCAAAAGGCTCCAACTTCCTACCGCCGCCATCATCCATGCCCGGTACAGGGATGGCAAAGGGCCTGCCAACCAACAAAAGAGGGCCAAAACAACCTGCACCAGTCCTACCATAACCAGGCGCGGGCACTTACCTCGCAAAAAGCGACTTACCACCAGAGCTAACAAACTCAGGTGCATTCCTGACAGGGCCAGGACATGACTGGTACCCGATTGGCGAAAGGCCTGCTTCTCACCGGGGCTCAACTCGTCGGTTGCGCCTAAAAGCAGAGCTTTGGCCAAAGCCGCCTGCCGTTCACCAGATCGGTTTAAGGAACCAAAAATCTGCTCTCGCACTTGCGCCCGGACCTCACAGCCTGGTAGGGCCCAGCCCTGAAAGCTCCCTGACTGCCACCGCCAGAGCCACCCATCGTTTCCTTGGCGTAATGAACCTTGTGAAACAACCTTTTGACCCCAGGACGGCGAAGCTTTCCGCCAGTTATGCACCGTCAGCGAAAAATCTGACCCTACGATTAAGGTTCGCTGTCCGTCCGTGTAGCGACACTGTTGAACGCGGAGTAGAAACGGGGCTTCACCCGCCGCGTTGAGCGAAGCCTCCCGCTCAACAAACCCACTAACCTCGCTCAGCGGCATCGATACCTCTGGCGGACGACGGGTATCTTCCCAGCCCTCCCGGAACCAGCCCAAGGCCAACAGAACAACAGCCGTCAGCCAAAGATCTTTTCGCCCACGCGCCAGGGACACCCATAACCCGCCCACACCAAAAACGATCACGGCACCAAGGCCGCTTACCCCTGCCCAAAGCCACGGAAGCACCACGAGCAAAAGCAAGCTTGCCGGATATTCGCCGGCGGCACGGTTGAAAGCCTTCATTTTAAGCCTCCGGGTTGGTCTGCAGGTTTCCTCGTCTGCTGTCTAAGACCCGGGCTGAGCCCCTACCGCTTCAAAAAAACTTACCTAACCTCTTGACGAAGCCTTCCTGTTTTGGGAATATTTAGCTTAGCTAAGCTAAATAAGGAAATGCGAGATGAACAATGCCCTTCAAAGAGCGGCGCAAGCTCTCTTCGAAACCATTCCCAAAGTTAACCGCGCCTTACGGGCGGTGATTTATGCTTCAACGAAAACCTCATTTAGCATGCCGCAATACCGCGTTCTGTCATACCTGAAAGACTATGGCCAAAGCAGTATGGCGGTTTTAGCAGAACAAGAAGGGGTCAAAGCGCCGACGATGAGCCGGTTTGTCGATGCCTTAGAGTCGCAAGGCTTGGTCCGCCGTGAGAACTCGGTCCAGGATAAGCGTTCCATTTTGGTCTCGTTGACCGAAGCGGGCGTGAAGAAGGTCCGTCAAGTCCGTCAGAACGGCGTAGAAGTGGTAAAAACCACCCTAAGCTCCTGGACACAGCAAGAGCTGGACTTGCTGACAACGGCCATGGAACTTCTTCGCATTCACCAGCTTGATGGGAGGATCTCATGAATTCAACGAAAACTGTTTCGCCCTGGGCTGTGGTTTCAGTAACAACCCTTGGCGCCTTTCTGGCCAATATTCAGTCGTCAGCACTCGTTTTGGCCTTGCCAGATGTTCTCTTGGGTCTGCATGCAACCTTTGAAACAATCCTGTGGGTGCTTTTAGGCTACCTGCTGATTACCACCACCCTAGTTCCCCTCATTGGTCGACTTTCGGACCGCTGGGGCCGCAAGAACCTCTACACCCTTGGTTTTGTCGTATTCACCGTGGCGTCTTTAGGAGCTGGCTTTTCGTCCCCCCAATGGCATGGCTGGGATCTTTTGGCTTGGCGGCTTGTCCAGGGTTTAGGGGGAGCGCTTTTAATCGCCAACAGTACCGCTTTGGTTACCGATGCGTTTGGCAAAGGAAACACCGGAGCCCCCCTGGGTGTGAATCAAATGGCGTCTGCCTCAGGCTTTATTTTGGGGCCCTTAGTCGGAGGACTTTTAACGGGCATTTCGTGGCAGTGGGTGTTCTGGATCAACGTTCCTTTAGGGATTGCAGGAACATTGTGGGCAATGCGTACCCTGCCTCAAGATCGAGGTGCTAAAGAAACCGCACCGTTCGACATTCGGGGAACACTGTTGTTTATGACCGGATTAACGTTGTTTTTGACAGCGGTGTCGTTTTTAGCGGTTCCTGGCTCAGACTTGCGATTGACGGGACTTTTTGGCCTTGTTGGTTTGGTCCTTTTAGCCTTGTTCTTTCGCTTGGAACGCCGCTCCGCCCACCCCTTTCTACACCTCGAACTGTTCACTAACCCTCGCCTTTCGTTACCCAACCTCTCGGCAGGGCTTAACGCTTTGGCCCGAGGAGCCGTGCTCTTTCTGTTAACGTTCTATCTTCAAGGACCTCTGGGGATGAACCCTTTTATGGCGGGATTAGCGACGGCACCTTTTGGTATCGCCATGCTCATCACCTCGCCGTGGGCCGGACAGCGCGCAGACAAAGGACAAGCGGCTCTTTTAAGTACAGGGGGTCTTTTGGTGGCCGCCCTGGGACTTTTGGGTATGGCCTTTGTCGGCCTACATACCCCCTATTGGCTTTTAGCCCTAGAAATGATTTTGATTGGGGCAGGCAGTGGCTTATTCAACAGCCCTAATATCAGTTTGATTATGGGCCGAGTCGACGCACACCATCGCGGCACAGTGAGCGGCACCAGAATCTTGGTTACCAATGGCGGCCAAATGCTGGCCCTAGCGATTGTTTTTCCTTTTGTCTTGTCGCGGCTCCCCGTCGACCTAATGGCGAAAATCTTTTTGTACGGGGGCGGGTTAACATCGGTGCCCGCTGTGGCTGCTGACCTTGTCCAAGGAATTCGAGTGGCCTTCTTCTTTAGCTTTGTCCTAGCGCTGGCCGCCGCCGTTGTGAGTATTCTCACCTACCGCAAACATAGCGCAGAACCTGAGGAAGTGACGCTTAACTAAGGACGCTTAACTTGGGGGTGACTGGCGAATCGTTGACCCCCGGCGGGGAACTTCTTTACGGTCATCAAAGATGTTGTAAACGTAAGTAAGAATGGCATTGCTAACCCGAGCCGAAGGAGGAACCGCTTGAATATGCAAAATCGAGCGGTTCTTTTTTTCATCGAAGGTAATACCCTTGATCATCCCGCACATCACCAGCGGTTCATCCGTCAAGGTCACTTGAACCTTAATAGGCATTCCCACTTTAGCTTTACCGCCTACCAGCAATGCACAGCCGTCTTCGCTAATATCAACCAACCGAGCTCGATACCCTGGAGATTTTTCTACAGTTTCGTTAGCACTTTGGATCGAGGAAAGGTTGTACAGTGAGCACCCTAGGTTAGTTTCTACCCGAATCGAACGACGTTTTTGACTGCGGATCAAAGAATCCGAATGCGCGATGTAAAGAATAGGAAACTTACGGTCAAGAAAATCCTCAAGGACTTTAGATTCAAAAAAATACCCAGCATCTTCCATTCGCCAAAAATATACGGTGATTTTTTGGTTCTTCCAGCTAAAGCCGGGCGGCATGGTCTTTCCCACCGGGTAAGAAATTGCCATGTATTTGCGCAAGTTCTCAACCACCGACGCCATAAAACTCCCACCACCAGGCAGACTAAGGCGAATTTTTTGTGATGCCATGAGCTCTCGGGTAGATTGAATCCCTAGCCGATACTTGGGCAGATTAAACTCGACTCTCTTGCGAAAATCGTACAACTGCCCCAAAAACCGATTAGAAGGGGGGTCTTCGGTTTGAAGGTTGGCTCGCATCTTGGTTACAACGCCCCGGATCGTACGGTCAAACTGTTTTACCGAACTAAAAATGGAAACCGGATTTTCGAGGTTGGCTTCGACGGTGGCCTTCCGCAAGGTGTTAATTTCGCGAAACACAAAACCAGACTCCGTCCCCCGAGCATAGAACTGTACCCATGGAAAGTTTACGCCGCCATGCGATTGCAAGAAGAGTACAAACCCCACAATGAGAAGAACAAGGAGAATTACTGGGGCCAACCACAACCACATCACCGTGCTCTACCTTCCCTATTCGCTGGTGTGAACGAACTGCTCAGCCAACGTGTCTTAGTTCTTTTTATTCAAGCCGAACAAACGCTGAAAAAAGTTCTGCTTACTGCCCTCTTCTTCGACAAACCGACCCATGGCCAAAAACTTAGTCATACGTTCCCGGGCCAGTTGTTCGCCGGTTTTTTGTTCCAACCGTTTTAGAGATTCTAAGATCTGTTGCTTAATATTGGCAGCCGTATACGCATGGTCGGTATGAGCACCGCCCGGCGGTTCAGGGATGATGCCATCGATGACACCAAAACTTAACAGATCCTGCGGCTGCATTTTAAGCTGTGCCGCCGCTTCGGGGGCTTTTGAGGGGTCACGCATCAAAATTGAAGCGCATCCTTCCGGAGAAATCACCGAGTAATAAGAATTTTCAAGCATAAAGACTTCGTTTCCTACCGCAATGCCGATAGCACCACCGGAACCACCCTCGCCTAAAATAAAACAAATCACCGGGATCTTAAGCAAAGCAAATTCTTTCAGATTTCGAGCAATCGCTTCTCCGATTCCCCGTTCCTCGGCAGCAAGACCGGGGTAAGCACCGGCGGTGTCAATAAACGTCACGAGCGGCCGTCCAAACTTTTCGGCTTCGTGGGCCAGGCGAAGGGCCTTACGATACCCTTCAGGGTGCGCCCAACCGTAGTTACGACGGATATTTTCTTTCATGTTACGGCCTTTTTGATGGCCAATAAACGTTATAGGTCGTCCATCCATCAACCCGACCCCTCCGACAAGGGCGGGGTCATCGCCAAAGACTCGGTCGCCATGAAGTTCCAAAAACTGTTCGGTAATATGCGAAATCACCTCTAAGGTAGTGGGCCTATCAGAGTTACGGGCCAAAAGAACTCGTTTCCAAAGATCCTGAGGCGTCACACGACCTTCGCTGAGTTTTTCTTGAAGCCTTTTTAAGTCCGACTGAATATCAACACTGGACTTTTCGGCCAGGGATTGCAGTTCTTGGATCTTTTTTTGAATTTCAGTCTGATCCATTATCTCACCTTTAATCGGGCCATGTGGGTATCAATAAGAAAGCCCAAGGTCTTTTTTAATTCAGCACGGGACACAATGGCGTCAATAAAGCCCTTTTGTAACAAGAACTCTGATTTTTGAAACCCTTCGGGGAGCTTTTGACGGATGGTTGACTCAATAACACGAGGTCCCGCAAAACCAATACTAGCCCCAGGCTCGGCTATAATCACATCTCCCAGCATGGCGAAACTGGCCGTAACACCACCGTAGGTAGGGTCGGTCAAGACCACAAAGAGTGGAATCTGTGACAATTCCATTTGCGCAATGGCAGCACTTGTCTTTGCCATTTGCATGAGCGAGAAAATACCTTCTTGCATGCGCATTCCGCCAGAAGTTGTGAACAAAATTACGGGCAGACGTTTTTCGATTCCGGTTAGTAAAGCCCGAGTGAGCTTTTCACCCGCGACAGAACCCATAGAACCGCCCATGAACTTAAATGTCATGATTGAGAAAATCGCTTTTCGCCCGTCAATTTGGACAAAACCATTCAAAATAGCGTCAGCAAGACCAGTGGCGGCTTTTGCCTCGTTAAGCTTAGCCTCGTAACCCGGAAAACCAATCGGGTTGGTCGTTTGAACTTCCGACGAAAACTCCTGAAACGTTCCTGGGTCTGATAAGAATTTGATTCGCTCAACGGGCGTAATGCGAAAGTGGTGACTACATTGAGGACACACAAACAAATTCCGTTCCAATTCGCCTTCATCCAGGTGCGTATGGCAGGCCGGGCAGGAGTGTTTTTGCGCAACAAAGGTGCGTTCGTCTTTCAGCGGAACCACCTGAGTCGGAGCGGGCTTTTTGCCCGAGAACATCCGACCCAGCAGGTTTGAGAATAAGGCCATTAGCCGATCTCCTTCATAATGGCGTCAAGAACGTTTGTTCCAAAGCCGCCTTTGCGAAAAATCGACGTATTTATGATCTTTTTTTGACTTTCAAGGTTGGTAGGAACCCCATCCAACTCAAACTCACTAAGAACCGACAACATTTTGTTGATGCCCTCGGCCCTAGTGGGGGCTCCAATGATCACCTTAGCAACCATTGAGTCGTACGTGGGGGGCACTTTGTAACCGGTGTAGAGAAAGCTATCCACGCGAACTTTAAAGCCGCTGGGGGGAAGGTAGTATTTCACCGTACCAGGAGCGGTGGCATTGATACGGATCTCCATAGCATACCCGTCAAACCGAATATCTTCTTGTTTCACCGACAGGGGCTCCCCGTTGGCGACCCGAATCATCTCTTTGATCAAGTCGACATTGGTAATCATCTCAGTAACCGGATGCTCGACTTGGATTCTTGAATTGACTTCCATAAAGTAGTATTGCCCATCTTTAAACAAGAACTCGATGGTTCCTGCCCCAAAATAGCCAATACCTTTGAACAAACGAACAGCATCTTCGCCCATACGACGACGAATTTCGGGGGTGACTAACGGCGAAGGGCTCTCTTCAACGAGCTTCTGGTGGTTACGTTGCACCGAGCAGTCTCGTTCCCCTAGGTAAATCACATTACCCTGCTTGTCGCCGATCATCTGAAGTTCAACGTGGGCGGCGTTTTCGAGATACTTCTCGATAAACACGGTGCCGTCCCCAAAGGACTTTTCAGCTTCGGAAGAAGCAATGCGAATATTGTCCGCCAGATCTTCGACCTTACGAACGACTCGCATCCCCTTACCACCGCCACCTGCCGAGGCTTTGATAATGACGGGTAAGCCCATGTCGCGAACAGCTTCCACCGTCTTTTCAATGTTGGTAACAGCACCCTCGAGGCCTGGCGTACAAGGCACCCCATACTTTTTCGCGTTAGCTTTGGCACTGACCTTATCACCCAACATTTCGATGGCCTGCGGATCAGGACCGACCCAAACCAGGCCTGCCAACTGAACCTGACGCGCAAATTCAGCGTTTTCAGACAAAAAGCCCACCCCTGGGTGAATGGCATCGGCCCTGGCATGAAGCGCCGCAGAAATTATGTTGGAAATATTGAGGTAACTATCTTTTGAAGGGGGAGGTCCAATACAGATTGCTTGATCGGCCATTTTGACGTGCAACGCTTGACGATCAGCTTCGGAGTAAACAGCAACAGTACGAATTCCCAACTCTTTACAAGCACGGATAATGCGTACGGCGATTTCTCCCCGGTTAGCAACGAGAAGAGATCGAATCATTTCCGGCGGACCTCGAATAGCGGGGTACCATACTCCACAAAGGCCTGGTTATCGGCCAACACACGGATAATTTCACAGTCAAATTCCGCCTCGAGCTCATTCATTACTTTCATAGCTTCAATGATGCACAAGGTTTCGCCTTTTTTAACCACTTTTCCCTCTTCCACAAAGGGTGGCGCGTCGGGTGCCGGCGTGCGGTACACTGTTCCTACAATGGGGCTAGTGATGATTTCTCCGGTAGCAGACGTCACCGCAGGAGCCGGAGCGGAGGGTGCAGATTGTGCACCGGCAGAAGCAGGTACGAGTGCGGGGGCAGAATGTACAACCGGTGCGGCGGCATAGACGGTATCAGGGTGACGTTTGACATGCAGTTCAACGGAACCTTCCCGGAATTTCATTTCCGCCAGGCCAGTCGCGTTGAACTTTTCTAGAATCGCCACAATGTCTTTGGTATCCATTTCAACTCCTCAAAACAGTCAGGAACGTACCATGACAAGAATTCCCTGTCAATCTAGCATAAACCCAAGCCTATGAAAGTCAAGTCAAGTGAAAATCTAGTTGGCAAAATTCCCCTTTCCCCGGTATGATCATTGTCATGAACCCCATAGAAAACCTTCTCCCCCACCGAAAACCTTTTCTTTTTGTGGATGAAATTGAGTTAGCCACCTCAGAAAAAATTGTGGCTTGGAAAACGTTCCGTGAGGACGAGTTCTTTTTCCCGGGGCATTTTCCCGGGTACCCGGTTGTACCAGGAGTTATCCTTGTCGAAACTCTGGCTCAAGCCGGAGGTGCGGGTGTCGGACAACTAGGACTTTTGGGTGCGGACGCCCTCTTTTTTTTGGCCACCGTCGAAAAAGCTAAGTTTCGCCGTCAGGTCCGTCCTCAGGACAAGGTTCGTCTCGAAATTACCAACCTGCGAATTTCGGCTCGTATGCTCCGTCAAAGTGGACGGGCTCTTGTCGGTGACGAGGTAGCGGCTGAAGCCGAGTGGATGTGCGTCGTTGGTTCCGCTGATAAGGCCTAAAGCTCATGGGGCAAACACTTCCTCAACGGATACGGCAGGTTGTACAGCAACGAGAGACAGAACCAATTCAATTTTTTAAAGCCAACCCTTCCGTGGGGGCCAGTGTTGCTAATCCCTTTCAAAAAGTTACCTACAGAGAATTTTGGAACAAAGTCCAAGAGTTTGCCGTCGGCCTTGCTAGTCTTGGCGTCAGACGTGGGGGACATGCCGCCCTGATTTCAGACAATCGGCCCGAATGGTTGGTTGTCGATTTGGCGATCTTGAGCCTGGGCGGCAGTGATGTGCCGCGAGGTTCGGATATCACGAGCGACGAGTTAGCCTTTATCGTGGCCCACGCCGACTGTGAGATGGCGTTGGTCGAAGATCAAACTCAACTCGAAAAGCTTGTAAACCTTTCGTCGTTGGGCGTGCTTCGGACGGTTATCGTTCTCGACAATTCTTTAGGACCTCACCGTCGCGCTCCTTCGTCGCTTCAATTGCTCAATTTCGAAGAAGTTCTCACCTTGGGGCGGCGAGAAAAGCTCAAAAAACCTTCGTTTTTTGATGCCGAGGTTTCGGCCGGTTCCGAAGAGGATTTGGCGACAATTATCTATACTTCGGGAACCACCGGAGAACCCAAAGGGGTGATGCTCAGCCATCGTGCCTTTCTGTTTCAGATGGAACGAGCCCTTGAAGTCCTCAAACTGTTACCTAACGACATTTTTTTAAGCGTTCTTCCCATTTGGCACGCTTTTGAACGAGCTATTGAATATATCGTTCTGGGTGGCGGGGCGTCGATCTGTTATTCCAAACCTGTTGGTAAAGTCATGCTCGACGATATGGCAGCCATCAAACCAACCTGGTTTATTTCAGTTCCCCGAATTTGGGAGAGCATCCGTGCCGCTATTCTTCGCAAGGTCAAAGCACAGGGTCGCCTCATTCGGCGAGTTTTTGACTTCTTTATTACAGCAGGAACTCACTGGGCCGACTACCGTGATAAATTGCTGGACCGTTGGCCTCGTTTTAGCCCCTATTGGCCCTGGGCCAGTAGAGCCAGCGCGGCCCTGCCCTTCGCCCTTCTTTGGCCGGTACACGTCTTGGGCGATGCCTTTATTTTTCGTAAATTGCGCCTCCTTTTAGGAGGCCGTTTTCGTGCCGGGATTTCGGGTGGAGGTGCTCTACCCGGGCATGTTGATGCGTTCTTTCGCGCCGTAGGAGTCCTTGTGCTGGAAGGCTATGGTCTGACCGAAACTGCTCCGGTGCTGTCAGTTCGCCTGCTGAGGCGTCCTGTTCCTCACACAGTTGGGCCTTTGCTTCGCGATATCCGCTTTGAAATTCGTGAAGAAGGAACGGGCAAAGTTTTACCCCCAGGCCACATGGGGGAATTGTGGGTCCGCACCCCGCAGGTTATGCTCGGTTATTATAAAAGGCCCGATTTAACCGCTAGGGTCCTTATCGATGGTTGGCTCAATACCGGGGACTTAGCCGTAGCCACAGTGAGGAACGAACTTCGCCTCGTCGGGCGCTCTAAAGACACCATCGTTCTTTTAGGTGGCGAGAATGTAGAACCTGGCCCCCTCGAACAACGCCTTCTTCAGTCCGATTTTATCGATCAAGTCATGGTGGTAGGACAAGATCAGAAATTTCTTGGAGCTTTGATTGTTCCTCAGTTTGAGCTCATGGAAGAATGGGCCCGGGCCAAACAAATTTCTTATATGGACCGAGAAGAATTGTTAGAAAACCCGCAAATTCTTGAATATGTCCGCGAGATTATTCAGGCTTTGATTAACCCTCGAAGTGGGTTTAAACCCAATGAGGGGATCTACCAATTTAAGCTTTTACCCCGTCCCTTTGAACCCATGGTCGAAGTGACGGCGTCACTCAAGCTAAAACGTAACGTGATTGCACAGCGTCGGGCTAAGCAGATCGCGGCCCTTTTCAACGGACACAAAGACTAAGCCCCCAACCAATAACCGACCTTGCCAAACTTGACTCATCGGGGATCGAGGTTTAGGATTTATTCATGGATAATAAGAAGTCACCCTCACCCAAAACCCCTGCCAAAAAGGCTGCTACCAAAAAAGCCAGTGCTACGGCGCCAGCGTTAGAAGATTTTCTGCGCGAAGTTGAAAGCAAGGCTTACGAGCTGTTTCTGGAACGTACCCGAACCTCGGCTACCGGGGATAGCTTAACCGATTGGCTACAGGCCGAAGAGCTAGTAAAAAAAGCTCACAACCTGTAATCGCCCCAAGATTTGCCCTGCTGGTGGGCTGGTGTTTCGAGCTTGAAAACTGGTGTTTCGATCTTGAAAAAGGTTGAAATCCCGAAGCAACCAAGGCAAAGTAGCTGGACAACATCGGCGCAACCGCTGATACTATCTAACCAGGAGTTGGACAAAACGGCCACCACCAATGAACCAACCAAAGTTCTTAAAGTTTTCATCGAACGCCTCCACCTACTGTTATCTACCGTCTAACAGAGAATATCCTCAGCAGATTTTAATTTTTTTTGGTGTATCCCATGACACTTTTTGAACTCTGGGCCGAGGCTGTTCGTCGTCATGCACTACGCCCAGCTCTGGGATGGGTAGACGAGACCGCTTGGAGCTATAGCGAGCTTGATCAGAGAATCCGAACCATTCAGGTACACTTCGCACGGCTCGGTTTGGCATCAGGGGACCGTTTAGCGCTTTGGTCACACAATCACCCCGCTTGGGGTGCTGTTTACTTGGCGGTAACAACGTCGGGGGCGGTCATCGTTCCCCTCTTACCAGAGTTTCCGGTGGCGGAAACCGCTCAGGCGATTATCCACAGTGGTGCTAAGGTTTTGGTTCTCAGTAAGGCTCTACGGGATGTCTGGGTTGAGTATATCCCTCAGGCACCAGACGAGCTTAAGACTGCACTACAAGAGGTGACGGTGTTGCTTTTGGACGAGTTAGCCGAAGCCCCACCCTTACCCCCCGTATTGCAGACGGGCCCACTCCCTACCGAAAGCACCCTAGCGGCGATTATTTATACCTCGGGAACCACAGGCAAACCCAAGGGGGTCATGCTCAGCCATCGTAACCTGACCAGCAACGTCAATGCGGCGGCTCCTATACCCAGGCTTCAACCAGGCAACCGTCTCTTGTCCGTACTCCCCCTTGCTCACACTTATGAATGTACGCTTGGTCTTTTGATCCCTCTTTCTTTGGGTTGCCAGGTGAGCTACCTTCGAAAACAGCCAGCCCCTGCCGTCCTGATTCCTGCCTTGGCTTCTGTGCGCCCCCATGCCATGCTCACCGTTCCTCTGTTTATTGAAAAAATCTACCGTCAAAAGATTCTGCCGAGCCTGCAAAAGCAGCCGGTGAAGGTTTTGCTCAAGGTCCCCCTTTTGCGAAGTCTAATCTTGCGAAGGGCTGGCCATAAGCTCAAGTCTTTGATGGGCGGTCGAATCCACTTCTTTGGGATAGGAGGCGCTGGGTTAGCTCCCGAGGTTGCCCGTTTTCTTCATAAATCAGGCTTTCCCTACGCCATCGGCTATGGGCTGACAGAATCTAGTCCACTCCTGGCTGGCCACCTGGGAGTCAAGCTGTATTCTACGGGCAAGGTACTCACTGGGGTACGGATCAAGATCGCCGAACCGTTGAATGAGGAAGGGGCCGGCGAGATTCTTGCTCAAGGCCCCAACATCATGATGGGGTATTATAAAGATCCAGAACGGACCGCCGAGGTTTTAAGTGCCGATGGCTGGCTACGCACTGGCGATCTTGGTCGCTTTGATCGCCACGGACACTTGCACATCGTGGGTCGGTCAAAAAACATGATTTTGGGTCCCGGGGGAGAAAATATTTACCCTGAACCCATCGAAGCTCTGTACAATCAAGACCAGCTCATAGTGGAAACTCTGGTTTTGCACAACGGTTCGCATCTTGTGGCAAAAGTTGTCGTGGATCATGAAACCTTGCCCGATAAGCTGGCACCCTGGGGCCGAGATTTAGGAAAGGCGCTCGAAGCTTACCTCGAAAACATGAAACACCTGATCAACAAACGCCTAGCCCGATTCAGCCACATCAGCCATGTTGAGGTTCAAGACAAGCCCTTTGAAAAGACGGCGACCATGAAAATCAAACGCTACCTGTATGAAAAATCCCATGGGAAAGGCCGTAAGGGACAAATGGGGACTTGAAGCCAATTTCTCTGTCTTGTTGACAGATAATTAAATTAAAAAAATAGGCACACTTCTGCTCTATCGGGCTTATACTTGGGGCAAGGAGGACTCAATATGGGTCAGAACAATTTCTTTGTGGACTATTTTGATCGCTTCATCGCCTTTTTGAAAAAGGTCGTTAACGTCAAAACCATTTCCGGTTTTGAGTCATGGTCTGTTTTGATCGGGCAGTGGATTCTTGCTTTGGTTTTGGTGCTGGGAGCTATAGCAAATATCAAAGGATCTAGTGGTGACGCCGGATCAATTTTTGGGTCCTTGGGAATCATGCTTTTGGGTTTTATTCTCATTTTTGTTTCTGCCAAGTTTCTTGACGGACTGCGGGGTCTTGTCGATGCGGCACCAACAGGCTTTTCCAGTCGCGTTGTTCCAGACCTTATAGGGCTTGCTCTTTTGGTTGGCACCGTTGTTTCGGTCATTTTGATGTTCATCAAGCTTTTCAGCGGAGATTTAACCAGTTTTATCATTTTTCTTGTTGCCGCCATCTTGTCTTACGTCCTGGCTTGCGCTTTCTTTGACGACGGGGCGACAAACACCCAAGTGGGAAATCAATATTCTCCTGGCGAAGAACTCATTTCAATCCCTCTTCTAGCGGTCAAGTCAATTCTGGTCGCTTTGCCTGTCAGTTTTGGAATTCTCTCTTTAGGAATCTTGATTTTTCAGATCTACGCTTTTGCAAATCCTGAGGGTCAAATAATGCTTTCGTTTATGAGTGCATTGCCCGGTATGGGGTGGGTACTTTCAACAGGATCCTTGGCAATGATTCCTCTTCTTTTGCCAATCTATATGTACCTGATATTTTTAATTATCAGTTTCTTTGCCGGGATCTTGCAAGGTCTCATTTCCTTGAAAAAGAAGTAACAGAAGAGATATTGGACCTCATTGTCAACAGATAAAGGCCGGGGGGATTTCACCCCCAGCCTCTCATGACACTTGTAAGGCGACTGCCATGACACTTCTAATTCAACCTTCATGAGAGTAGACGTACGCTACCTTTATGATGAATGCTTAGCAAGCCCTATAACCTTTTCGGCAATGAATAGGGCTGTCTTGTCGCCTGTTACCACTCACACCTTGATAACGGTTGTGACCAATTGCATCACGCCATACCCACCAACCAACAGCCACACCCACAGGGCCAAGGCCAAGAGGAACGGCCTAAGACCAGCTTGACGAAACTTTGCCGCACTGGTTTCAAGGCCCAACGCCGTCATGGCCATGGTTAACAAAAAGGTATCCAGCATCAAAATGACATCCACAACAGGTTTGGGGATAATGTTAAGCGAGTTAATCCCGCTAGCAACGATAAACAAGATGGCAAACCAGGGAACAACAATTTTGGTTTTACCCGTTGCTTCTCCGTTCTTTTTTCGTCGGGCCAGAGCAGACAAAATGACCCCTAAAATGACCAACAAAGGTGACAAGAGCATCACACGAGTAAGCTTAACGATGACACCCACATCCATGGCCTGCTTTCCTGCAGGGTTCGTCGCCCCAATCACCTGGGCAACTTCGTGAATTGACCCGCCCGCATACAGACCAAAATGGGTTTGGTCAACGTGCAGTATCCCCGTCTTGTAGATGATCGGGTACAGAAACATGGAAAGAGTTCCGAAAATCACCACCGTGCTCACGGCAATCGCGCTTTTATAGGCCTCTGCTTTAAGCACGGGTTCTGTTGCCAAAACGGCAGCGGCTCCGCATACCGCACTTCCGGAGGCCGTTAACAACGAGGTGTCCCTATCAAGCTTAAACACTTTCTGCCCTAAAAAAGCTCCCAAAAGGAACGTTGTCGTGACCATGAGAACAGATACCAAAATCCCGTCCAACCCTACCGAGGCGATATCTTGGAACGTGACGTGAAATCCAAAAAAGACGACCGAGATTCTTAAAATTGTTTTTGCAGAAAAAGAAATCCCTGACCCCCATTCGCGAGGTGCATGACTTCTGAGGGTATTGGCGTAAATCATCCCGATCAAAATGCCTATAATGAGCGGGCTTAACCCGAGATTTTTAATTACCGGTAAGGCGGCTAGTTCCATTGCCGCCAATGAGAATAACACCACAAACAAGATGCCGTTGAGCATGTGGCGAACATTGTCCTTACTCCATGACATGTCGAACCTTCCTTTGTCTGGAAGTTACCGGATTCATGTGATAATATCCAATTATATTTTGTTATGTATTCATAATATTATTTTATCAAGGGAAGAAAACATGCTGGATTTTCGCCTTCGTACCTTTTTAATCCTCTGTGAAACAAAAAATTTCAGTAAGGCAGGTGAACGCTTGGGCCTGACACAACCAGCGGTGAGCCAACAGATCCATCAGCTTGAAGAACGGTATGGAACAAAACTCTTTAGCGCAGTAGGCAGACAATTTGGCTTAACCAAGGCCGGTGAGCTTCTTTATCGGCATGCAGCCTTTACCGCCGCCGAATCGCAACGGGTCGAGGAGGCTTTAGAAAGACAGTCCCAGCAAATTTCTCTTCGTTTTGGCGCAACCAGAACGATCGGCGAATTTGTGATGCCTCGGGTTCTGACGCGCTACCTTGCCACACACCAAGGCGACCTTTCGCTTGTAGTGGATAATACGGATGCTCTTTTAAGTAAGCTTACGACAGGACAGATCGATTTTGCCTTCATCGAAGGGATCTTTGACCAACAAGCCTTTGCCTCACAGACTCTTTTCGAGGATACGCTGGAGCTTTTTTGCTCACCGAACGACCCTCTTGCCGGCAAAACCGTTGAACTGGAAGAGCTATTACCTCGCCGCCTCATCGTTCGTGAAAAGGGTAGCGGTTCCCGCGAAGTCTTAGAAAACGCCCTTGCGTCGCAGAATCGATCCTTGAGCAATTTTGCCAGCGTATTAGAAATTGGCAACATCGCTATCATTAAGGCTCTTCTGCGCGAGGGTTTAGGTCTTGCTTTTCTGTACGGGAATTCTCAAGAGCGATCGACAGGCGATCCTGTTTTGACCTTAGAAAAAATCAAGGTTCGAAATTTTGATATTCGTCATGCGTATTCGTATGTTCATCGCAAAGGCAGTCAGTTTCTGGACGCTTTTCAAGAAATCTTGCAAGCCGTACAGGCCGAGTTCCACTAAGCTGTTTTTTTTAAAACACCGCCGACATTGACAACGGGTATTTCAGGATTTAGAGTGGTAATACTTATGAAGAACATTTTTTCTTTGCTGTTGGTTGGCTTATTCCTTACGAGCTGTAGCACAATTGAGTTTTATTCTCCACAGGTCAATGCCCAATGGACCAGCATTAAAGTCAATCAAAGCTTAGGTGGTACCACCTCGGCCGAAGGTGTCAGTGTTCGTTTTAAGGACGATGACTATAGTTCGGCCCTGCGTATCGGTTCATTTTTCACACCTATATACCAAGGGAACCGTCGAGAAACATGGACGGCCGAAGGCCCCCAAGGTTATCAGGCCACCATCGAATTCATCCAAACAGGACTAAAGTACGAAGGGCCCGTCAACAATGACCTTTTAACCGTGACCCAAACAGACTCTTCACAAGCCAAGCTGATTGTCAGACTCACCGATAATCAAGGTGTTTTGGTATCTAGACCCGTGAGTACCCCAGAAATCGACCGCGCAACCTTAGGCTCTTTGGTACTTAAGCCTTATTACACCGGTCAAGCCGGAGGCACCGTAACAGACTATCAGAATTTGGGATTGATAACGGGCTACCAGATTTTCGAAAACCAAAAACTCCTTGGTTTTCTTTCGACGATGGCCCCACCAAAGTTCCTTTTGGCCCCTGGGGCAACCCTATCGACGAGGGAAATGGCGGTGGCCTTGGCCCTGATGCAAACCCATTTTTCGATGGCCAAAACTCATTTAGCTGTCGAAGGACAAACGATCAATTTCTTTGGGTTAAACCTTCCGGTTCATGAGTCAGATGAATAAAAAACAACCGATGGGCAACTAGAAATCGCAACCCACCCATGCGGACCACGCGGAGGTTCCTTATCGTTTACGGCGTTGCCATTTCTAAAGAATAGCGGGCCATAGCTTCCAAGCCTGATCTTCCTTCCGAAGACGGCAAAGCAGTTAACCCCTCAAGAGCTTGCTGAATAACCACTTGGCCCTCTTGAAGGGGGTCAACTTCGGCGCAGTTTAAATCTTGGTCGACGGCATCGTCAAACAACTGATAGGCCAAACCATACTTCAAACCAAATTCGCTGATAGTGATTTTCTGCTCTGACGTGGCACCGCCAAGGCTGGCTCCCAACTGACAGCACAGGCTCATAAAGCGGGCGGTTTTACCTTCGATGATTCGGTAGTAGGCCTCTCGGGACAGATCCGTCGTCCGGGCCTGCTCTACCTCCGCAGAAATCATATATTCATTCAACGTTACGACGTTCAGTAAGTCATCTTTTGGCAAGAGCTGGGTCAAAAGGCCGTAGGCTCGGGAATAGATGATGTCACCGGCTAACAGGGCAACCTTATTCCCCCAAACCCCGTTCAAGGTAGTTTGCCCCCGCCGCGAAATATCCTCGTCGAGAATATCATCATGAACAAGACTTGCGCTGTGAATTAGCTCAAGCGCCACCCCTAACGAAATGAATTTTTCTTCGGTAATGGATGTCGATACTGCTCGCGCCGCGAATAAAGCCAAGGCAGGTCGCAAAAGTTTACCTGGCTTTTGAAAGAAATGATCCACCACTTTATTGACGGACGAAAATCCAAAGCTTTTTGCCAAAGCTTTCAACGCCTCTTCGACCAAGCTCAGCTCCCGCTGAATGGGTTGATAGACACTTTCAAGACTTCGGGGGGAACTCACCTGCGGACCTCTAGGCACGGTAACAACTCCTTAGACAAAAGACCACGCCCCTACGAGCGTGGTCTAGGTCCGACGTGAGACGGACTCTTATTTATCTTCTTTCGGTTTCTTTTGGAAGAACTTATACAAACCGAGAACAACAGGCAAACGGTTAACACCCGGAATAAAAGGTATCGCCAAAAGGATTAAGCCCAAAAGGCCCAAAATATAGGCCCCATCTCGGTCGCCGTTATCATCGGTTTTCAGGATGGTTCCATCCATAATGCCGATGGGAGCAAGCCACCAGGCCCCTGGAGGTACGGGACGAGCCAACTTAATGGGGGGAATCTTGGAAGGATCAGCAAAGGCAGGTTGCCATTCGGCACGGCCGCCAGGCAGATTCATATCCGGCTTTTCTTCTTTCAACATACCCATTTGACTGGTTTTGATTCCCATTTTATGAGCATACGAATCCAGAACTCCCAGGTCCGCCATGAGTCGCAAGGCATAGGTTTCGTCACCCAGCTCGCCCTCACCTCTCAACGCTTTGTCATAATAGCCGGTAGCGGCCATCTTTGTCAGGTCCTTAACAACAGTAATCAGGGGATCCTGCGCCTCGGTAACTTTGCCTTTATTGTCGCCAAAGAAGTCAATCGCGTCGTTGATGAGCTGCTTTTGTTGAGCAGGGGTCATCTTTTCGATGGGGGCCAACAGGTTGGGAACTTGTCCCGTAGCCGTTAAACTCGCCCAAGGTCCGTCAATATAAACCTTGCGGGTATTCCAGGTATACGGATCAATATTGTCTGAATAGCCGGTGGTTAGGGTTTGGGCATTATCACCGGTACCGATTTGCTGCAAGCGACCAAACTCACCAACCAAAGTGGTGGCGAACAAATTCGGGTCGGTTGAGGCGACCTCTTTTAAAGTCACTACCTTAACGTAGGGTGAAGGCAACAGCACCGCCAGAATTAAAATCACAACAGCGACGACGCCACCCCGAAGGAAAAGCATGGTGTGATTGGCTTTTTCAATCTTGTAGGGATGATCCGCTTTGGGGGGTGTTGCCAAACCCAAAAAGCGCACCAAAATGTAGTGCAAACTCAGCAAGGCAAAAATGATAAAGGGAACAATCGCGACGTGCATACCGATGATATTGACGGTGTTCAGGGGGTTAATCCACCATCCCAGTCCGGAACCGTTAAAAAAGTCGGCACCCTGAAGGGCTCGCCATTGCGTTGAAAAATCCCCGCGTAAGGCATAACCAAATTCAGTTTCGGTGATGGCAGTCATGAACATCAAAGCCCCAATGACCCAGGTGATTTTCCTGGGCCCACGGTAGCCCATCGTACAAAAGACGACGATGAGGTGAAGGAGCATGAAAATCACGAAAGCTTGACTGGACCACAGGTGCACACTGCGAAAGAACACCCCAACGGGGTTAGTCAGCCACCACGTTGAGCCGAAGAAAAGCTCAACCACTCCGCTGATGACGAGCATGATAAAGCTTACCGCCGCTAAAAAGCCGAGAGAATAAAAGATGCGATTAGCGTACTGCGGCGCCTTGTCAATCATCAAATCGGCGAACTGCGGTCCCAGTTTTTTTTCTTCTGGAAAACCCGTCTCCTCTTTCATGAAGACCTCCTTTGATTGCGTAATGCGAATATCTTGAAGTCTAAATATTAAATAATGATTAAAGACTTAAAAAAAATCGCTGTGCTTTATTCTGGTGCATTTGCCGCCCGTGTCAAGAGGATATCACGAAAACAGTTTAACTCCCGAGGAGGTCGCAAGGGTCCAAACCGCTCCAGCGGCCAAGCCTAATAGGTAAAGCCAACCAAATCGTCGGTTATGGACGAGGTTGTACCGATGAAGCCATAGCGGCCAGCCTACCCAGCCCGCTGGGGCTTCTCCCGGTCGGGGAGCCAAACAAACTCGAAGGACTTTTAAGGCGGAAGGAGCATTGAGAAATACCACCAAAGCCCAGGGTGTCACCTGACCAACAACCACACCGCCCAGAATCAGAATGTACATTCCCGCTACCAGGACTTGGTTTAAAAAACGGGCCCGCTTTTCGCCTAAAAGAACGGGCAGAGTGCGGATGGCATGGGTTTGATCGAACTCTGCTTGGTCAATGTGCTTGCCGATTAAAATGGCAGCTATACCCAACCCATAGGGAATTCCTACCCACAACGGCGACCACGAAAATGTCCCTGTTAAACAATAGAAGCCCCCGCCCACCATGAGAGGACCCCAGACGAGGAAACTGGCTAGCTCGCCAAGACCAATCGCTTTGAGACTAGTCGGCGCCGCATCATAGAGGTACAACAGAGCTCCCCCCACCACCGCAAGCGCTAAAGCGGGCCAACCCCTTTGCCAGGTAAAAACCCCCGCAATCAGAATTGCTACCACCCACAACACAACCAAACCCCGTACTAAAGCCTTTTTCGTCAAAACCCCATGGGCCAGCGGGTGAATGGTATAGGTGACCCGAGGCGAATCGGGGGTGTCATGGCCTCTCTTAAAACCGAAATAGTCGTTTGAAAAGTTACTCAAGGCATGTAAAACCAGGTAACCCACAAGCAAAGGAAAAAAGAGCCAGAGGTTCATTTTTCCTGTGGGTAAAGCCGTTAAGCCTGCCAAGATGGCCGCTTGAAAGGAAATGACCAGAATCAAGAACCGCCCGGCATACAACCAGCGGGAAACTCCGTCCAAGGTTTCTACAGGAACCTCACGGCGGTAAAAACCAAAAAAGGCCTCTTTCCAGAGGCGAAATCTACTCATGGTGTCTCCTCAAAACTATCGCCAAATTATCGTGATTAATCTTATCAGGTTTAAAGTTTTCACGACAAGGTCAGTCGGGATTGATTATTTTACGGATTTCATCATAATTTCATTATAAACCACAAGGCAAAATTACAGCTTTATCCGCCAGGACTCTGGCGCGGAAATCTGCGATTCGTGCCAAAGGAGAATTTTGTGAAAGGACTTTTCACTTTGCTCGCCCTTGCTCTGTTCAGCGTGCCAGTATTTGCTCAAAGTACCCCGGCCACCACGGGCTCTACAGCCCCGGCCGCTACTACAGCTCCGGCAACTGACGTAACAGCGAGTGCGACCGTACCGGGTTCGAACTGGGCTAAGAAGCTCAAAATCGGAGGGATTTTCGATTTTGGCGGAATGTATTCTAACACCCAAGGCCAAGCGAACACGGTCCAGACCTTTAACGCGGTCGACGAAGACCACGGTCAGTTTGACTTAAATATCACCTACACCGAAAAAACTTGGGGTGTGGTGATGCAGGCTCGTGAAGGCGGCGATAGCTTTTCGTTGGCGAATACCAATTCTGCTAGTCCCCTAACCTCGAACTGGTTACTCCACTGGGTGTACGCCTGGGCTGACCTCGCTGGCGGGGCCGTCAGGGTAACCACGGGGAACATCGGGTCTACCATGTGGGCTACCGGATCGTTAGGCAATAGCTGGGGCGGTTACGGCAAGATCGATGGACAAATGGGCGGAATGGTGGAATGGAAGCCGATTTCAGGTCTGGATGTTGGTGCCTTTTTACCCTATGACCCCACGACGTCTGTGACCTTGGGCAACCAAGATTTCGGCAACACCGTTTTTGGTGGCTCGTACGTCGCCGATACCTATGATGTCGAAGCCGGCTTTACCCCAGGTTCGACACCTCAACTAACACAGTTTTGGGCTGGTGCGGCCTACACGGGCAATTCGAACTTAACTCTATTTGCCGAATACGTGGGGGCCTATTTGAACGACGCCACCTACGGGTTCAACTATGGCGACGTCAACTTTGCTTACAAGCTTGGCGACTGGAATGTGGGACTCTACGCTCAGACTCAGGTGTTCAATAACAATGCCTATGGAACGGCAAATATGCTTATTCCCGAAGTCGACTACACCATCAAGAATTTTGACGTAGGTTTGTCGGCCAACCTCTTAACCGATACGGCACTGAAGCTACCAACAGCCAGTCAAACCGGCTGGGAGGTTGACCCCTTCTTAAAATACAACGTCTCGAAAAACTTTGTGATCACGGTCTTTGCTGGGTTGACCTCGGGTGCCAATTCGCTGGGGAACAGCGACAACTGCATCGGTGGCAGCTCCCCAGGCTTTACCGACTTTAACACAGCGCAAACCTCAGCTTGGGCAGAAAACGCAGGCACCGCTAGTCAGTACACCGCTTGGAACCTGATGCCCAACTCGACCTTCAAGGCTGGGGCTTCCTTTGCTTTGACGTTCTAAGTTATCTTGAAGGCCGCCGACTCCTCGCGGGTCGGCGGCTTTTTCTTTTACCTACCCGGAGGAAGATTTGTGAACCGTTTTGCCCTATGGTTACGTGCTATCCGGCCCTTTTCTTTTACTGGTTCGGTGACGCCGGTATTGCTGGGCGCCCTTTGGGCCTTCCACGACGGGTCCTTTTCAGGACTCTACCTCACCCTTTCACTTTTAGCGATTCTGCTTTTGCATGCCGGCGTCAATGTTTTGAGCGATTATGATGACTATGTGAATAAAATTGATGTTCCCGGGTCATACGGTTCTAGCGGCGTACTCCTTGACGGAAGCCTAACCCCTCGGCAGGTGCGACGCGGAGGCCTAGTTTTGTTGCTTTTGGGGGTGAGCTTAGGCCTGTTGTTAGCGGTTCTGCGCGGTCCTATGATCTGGGGAATCGGAGCCGCCGGGGTGATCGCAGGATACTTTTATACCGGCAAACCCCTCAAGTTGAAATATCGCGGGCTTGGCGCTCCTGCTGTTTTGCTTGCCTTTGGCCCCCTCATGACCTTGGGGTCCTACTATGTGCAAGCCCAACAGTTTAGCTGGCTGGTGGTGGTGCTCTCGGTTCCTCTCGGGTTACTGACGACAGCTATCCTTCACGCCAACGATATGCGAGATATGGGCTTTGATCAGGCGGCCGGCATAAAAACCCTCTCGCTCAGCGTGGGACGCAAAACAGCTGCTCTCCTCTATAATGTGATGATCTATGGAGCCTTTTTTACACTTGTGCTGTTGCTCATTTTGCAGATTCTGCCCGTATGGAGCCTGCTGTGCTTGGCCACCCTTCCCCTGGCATTTCAACTAAGCCGGCAGATAAAAATCCCCAACCCTAACGAAGCGCTGAGAACCCTCGACCAAAAAACAGCAGCTCTTCAACTGCAGTTCAGTCTGCTTTTGATGATAAGCCTTAGCCTATGACTTCCCCCACCAAAAACAACACATCGCTCTTCGCGCCCCTCGGGTTATACCTAGTAGCCGGGGTCTTGTGGTTTTTACTTTTTACCCTTCATCTGGCAAACTTTTGGGGTGAAATGAGTCTCTCGCTCGCTCTCTTGGTAACCTTAGCCTGGGTCTTTCAGCGCGACCTATTTTCGTGGGGGCCCCTGACGGTTCGGCACCTTGTTCTCGGCGTGGGTAGTTTTATCCTCCTGTATGGTATTTTCTATTTAGGAAATATCCTCACAGGTCTGCTTTTCACCTTTAAGAATACGCAAATTGCCGAAGTCTACAGTAACAAAACCCAAGCGGCTCCCTGGGTGATTAGCGTTTTGCTGTTGTTGGTGATCGCCCCAGGCGAAGAGATCTTTTGGCGTGGATTTCTGCAACGCCGATTGATGCAACGCTGGGGCGAAAACGCTGGTTGGTTAGTAGGCGCGGTGGCCTATGGGGCTGTTCACCTTTTGACAGGCAACGTTATGTTGGTCATCGCGGCGCTTGTATGCGGATTCTACTGGGGCTTTCTCTATCGCCAGCAAAAAAGCTTGTGGCCTGTTTTGATTTCTCACGCCCTTTGGGACTTCACAGCGTTTGTCCTTTTGCCCTTTCCGACGAGGTAAACTCATGAAAACAACTTTTGCCGCCCATACGGCCCGTGTTCACGCAATTTTTTCGTCGATCGCCCACCAGTATGATCGTCTGAATACCGTTCTCTCGTGGGGCACAGACCGACTGTGGCGGCAACAAGCTTTGCACCAATGTCGACTAAAACCCGGCGATTCTGCCTTGGACTTGTGTTGTGGCACGGGTATGATGATTCCCCCCTTGTGCCGCGGCGTGGGCGAACAGTCTACCGTAGTGGGCTTAGATTTTAACGCAGAAATGCTTGCTGTCGCCCAACGCCGGCTGTCAGCGCAAGCCAAGCTCAAGTTTCGTTTAGTCGAAGGGAATGTTCTTGATCTACCCTTTGCCCCCGAGTCCTTTTCGTGCATCACCATAGCTTTTGGATTGCGCAATATCCCTGATATTCCCGAAGCACTGGCACAAATGTTTCGCGTTTTGAAACCTGGCGGTCGGCTGGTCTGCTTAGAACTCTCTAACCCAGAACTACCTGTTTTTAAGGATATTTATGGTCTGTACTTCAACCACCTGCTTCCGGTGGTGGGATACCTCGGGACGAGGAATCACCAGGCCTACACCTATCTCCGTGACTCGGTTAAACGCTTTTTGTCTAAAAAGGATCTCCTGCGGGCCTTTCGGGCCGCAGGCTTTCAGCACAGTTTTTATCAGTCGCTCACCGGGGGCATTGCGGCCTTGCATGTCGGCCTCAAGCCCTAGGATATTCGGCTTACTTGTTTTTGGGTTTGTCCGCAGATTTTCTCGGTTCGTCCACATACAGGTAAGACTTTTTAGCGCACCGAGTACGGTTCCACCATTTCTTTAGAGCAGGCATGACCACATAGTCTAGGCCCAGAACTTTTCCACCGCCGCCCTGCATGGTCAAAGCCGCGAAGATAAACAACCATTGACTACCACCATGAAGCAGACCGCTGGCCATCAAAATGAATGTAAGAACAATCGACGTATCGGCCGCTATCACCGTGAATAACCCCAATAGCAGTGCCAAGCCAACGCCAGCCTCAGCCCATGCCATCAGCGGAGACACTGGCAAAAACGCCAAGCCTTTATGCAAGATCCCTGACAACCCCACACTAAACCACGTAGCACCCAAAAAAAGGCGAAGGGGCAACAGCCAAAAACTGGAGGTCTTTGCGGCGGCGTGGGAACCCAGCGTCGAGCGGTTGGACTTGATATTCAAAAAGTGATGGACAAGATACCCCCAACAGGCGTTGAATCCGGCCACCTCCCACAGGTAATGCAGGTTGACCAAATGCTTCATTGTCATAGCCCAAAAGCCCGAGAACTTGACACCCATAACGTCTGCAACCGCAAACCTACTGCCAATCGAAACTAAAAACCCGTGGTACTTAGGGTGAAACTCGGATTTTGGTTGGTTATCTAAATCGGCGATAATGTTATTCGCCACTAACTCACCTGACTGCAGTGCCGTTTCGACGACCTGTGGCAAGACCCGATTCTTGTCATGAAACCAAAGGACGTCGCCGACTACATACACTTTTTCGTCGTCCACCGACTGAAGGTAAGCATTGGTATTTAAACGAGCCTTCTTTTTAACATTAAAACGCAGATCATGCTCTGCTTGATCGAGCGGAGGGACAGCAAGGTGGGGCGCATGGGGAAAGGTTAGGTTCCCCGCAAAAGCACAGCCACGGACGCCACAGGTCCAGATTAGCGTTTCAGTGGCGAAAAATTCGCCGCTTTTTACTCGAAAGCCCTCGGGGGTCACTTCGGTGATGGCCGTATTCAGCTTAAGCTCAGCACCGGAGTCCTCGATATAACGCACAGCTTTGGTCCGCAATTCTTTCGACAGGGTCGGTAGAATGTCGGTCATCGCCTCAACATTCATAATGGTCACTTCTTCGGGGTCAATAAGATACTCGCGGCAAAGGGAGGCTTTCCACTCCAGCAGTTCCCCCAGCAATTCAATGCCCGTAAACCCTGCACCGGCGACTACCAGGCGTAGTATGATCTTGCGGCGATCGGGATTGGGCTCACGGCTTGCTTTGAGAAACTGAGCTTCGATATGCTCGCGAAGTCGGAGCGCATCGTCGTAGGTCCATAACGTGAAGGAGTTTTGTTCTACACCAGGAATACCAAAAAATTCGGGTTCGGCGCCTACTCCTAGGATCAAATAGTCCCAAGAATATTCGGCAAACTCAGATTTTAACGTCCGCGCTTCAAAATCAACCGTTTGAACCCGGTCGACAACCACATTGACAGCCTTTCCGCCAAAAATCTTTTCTAACGAGACGCGAACACTATCTGGTTCACAACGCCCACCAGCCACTTCATGCAGTTCTGTTCGTAGGGTGTGAAACGAGTTCTTGTCGTACAGCGTCACCTCGACTTCCCGGCCCTTAAGTTTTTTGTGCAGAACTTTCGCCGCATGCACTCCGCCGTAGCCGGCTCCCAAAATGGCAATCCTAGTCATGTTTATCAAAACCTCCAGGTTATGAGACTTACATTATAATAAATCGGTTATTTTGTCATGACACCCCTTCAAAGGGGTGCTTTTTGTATTTCAGAACGTACTACACGAAAACCGACATTGGTGTGTTGTTTCTCAGGACTACTATCGTTACGAAAGGATAACCTAAATAGCGAGGAAAAATCGACCCAGCTTGAGCCTCGTAAAACACGCTCTTCGCCGCTAGGTGGGCCTTGATAGTTATTTAATCGACCAGAGGGATAGTGTCCATCCCAGTCCCAGCACCATTGCCAAACATTGCCACTAAGATCATACAAACCGAGCTCATTGGGCAACTTTGACCCTACCACAGCCGTTTTTTGAGGGCTGTAAGGACTGGTGGGACGAGGACCCCACCCATAAACCGCGTATCGGCTTAAATATTTTTGCTCACCGTAGGGTTCGCGACTTCCCGCGTAGCCTTTCTTCCAGCCTCCGGTATCGATCTTGTCGTGCCAATCAGAACGGAGGGAGTCGCTGGTGGCTCCCATGGCCGCCCACATCCATTCCATCTCGGTCGGCAACCTGAAACCGTCAGCCAAGGGATTGGCTTGGGCAGAATTCCAAGTCGTGTTATTATAAGAGGGAATCTCGGACCAACTCAGGTACCTGAAATCCACACCCGGAACACTGTACACCGGAGTTAAGCCTTCTTTGAGACTCAACTCATTGCAAAAAGCGATGGCTTGGTACCAACTCACATTTTCCACGGGGCCTTCCCAACCACTCGAGTCGCCCGAATAACTCGGATCAGCTTGCATAACGGCGTAAAATTGGGCCCGAGTGATATCGTAACGGCTCATCAAAAAAGACAGTACTGTCGAGGTATCTTCGGCCCGCTGGTCGCGCTGAAACGTCCCGCCGGGAACTGGTAGCATCGTCGGTTGTGCCACCCAGACGGCATATAAAGGTAAATTACCGCTTCGCATGACGACATTTGCACGGTCGGGATAAAAAATTCCGCCGTGAGGGGATAGTGCCCAACCCGCGAAAAGATACCCCGGCCGGACAAAGGTATTCGGGTGCAGAAGGGCCTGTTGTCCAGTAAACAGAAACTCGGGAGGCATAGACCCTAAAGCACCGGATGCCTCAAAAGAGATCTGGTATTGATTGGGACCCCAAACAGCGTAGAGGGTAGTATTAGAAGGTCCCATCCGGTAAACAGCCCCATCGGCTCCTACGGCGGGACCATTTTGTTGTGTTGCCCAGCCCACAAAATGATAGCCAGGACGGGTAAAGTGCTGAAGAGGTAAGGGAGCAGTAGAATCCGTGGACCGAGTAAGGGCTGGTATTTGTCCGGTTCCCCCATTCGGATCGAACGTCAGTCTGTATACCAGAGGTTTCCAAATGGCCCAAAG
This sequence comes from Spirochaetales bacterium, assembly GCA_013044245.1. GTDB lineage: Bacteria > Spirochaetota > Spirochaetia > JABEVK01 > JABEVK01 > JABEVK01. The sequence continues at coordinate 59,766 of JABEVK010000104.1, forward strand.
CCGAATGGTTTTCTGCATGGTATAGGGCTCACCATCGGCAAGGACAACGGGTCCCGTCACGGAGCGGGCCCAACCTAAAAACTGATAGCCCTTTCGCACAAAGGTATTGTGTAATAACGGGACGGAATCCCCCTTGGCTATCAGTTGAACCTTAGGAGTACCATCTCCTCCGTTGGCTTGAAAGATCACCTCTGTTGGGTGAGGCCACAGGAGTATGGTCACGACCACAACCAAAACACCCAAAGCCGCCCATAAGAATTTCATGCACCACTCTCCAGAATTAGGGCCCACTTTGGGGTCACCAGTATGTCTGGTGAAACATCACAACTGTTGAAAAGTCACACAAAAGCTGTAAATGTCCTTCAAAGGGCGCCTAAGTAATGCGAAAAGCGCTCACACCGTGGTTTCCGACCTTTCCCGACTTTACTCCAGACCTTTCGAGAATTCCCAGATAAACCTTTTCAAAAGGTACGCCATCATCGCCAGAAGTAGACGTTGCGACACGACGTCAGGAAAATTTCTGTCATCTTATAAAAAACTGTCGCACCTTTTGGATCAAACGTCGTTTATACTTATTTTCATGAACAAAGGGAGGCCGCTGTGGAAATGCGCAAACTTAAGGTAGGCATCATGCTCCGGGTCACGGGGATCATTGCCGTTGCCCTTATTTTGTTGGTGGTTACGGCGTTTGCCGTCTTGGTACAAACCCTCCATCAGGCAGGCAAGAGCGTTACCAATACGCTAGAACTTCAAAGACTGAACAATGATCTTAATTTTTTTGCGTACAAGATTGACCAAACCTGGGGGACACTGAAATTAGGCGACTCTACCCTGGTGACAGCTCAAGGCAAACCGATCAACAACGACTGGATCGATGCCTTTTCGACCGAGAACCATCTCGTTGCCACGGTTTTTGTCCGTGACGACCAAGATTTTCGCCGGGTGGTGACCTCAGTCAAAACGTCAACAGGGCAACGCGCTGTAGGCACGACACTGGGGGTAAAGAGTGCGGCCTACCAACCGGTAATGAGCGGTCAAACCTACCGAGGTACGGCTCAAATTTTGGGCCAAACGTATTTAACCATCTACAAACCCTTAGTGACAGCGGGGGAAACCTACGGCATTATTTTTGTCGGTATACCCTCGGCTCAAGCTGATGCTCTAACTCGTGAGGCCTTTGTTCAGGCAGTCCAAATTTTAAGCAGTGTCACTGGGGGCATCCTCGTTCTTGTTTTGCTTCTTAGCATGTACCTGCTACGGGCCAGTATTGTCAGACCAATCCGACAGATGATGAATTTATTGAAGGCTATAGCCGACGGCGACCTGTCACAAAAGCTCTTGGTAAAAAACTCAACCGAAATTGGGCAGATGGCCGATTATTTCAATGCGTCGATCAATCAACTGGCACAACTGACACGGCTGCTTAAGGATCAAGAGCTGGCCTGGCAACAGTCAGGCAACTCGTTGAACATCACGGTGCAAGAAAGCCTTTCGACCGTAGCACAAATTCGCTCTGATCTTGAGCGCATCCATCAGCGCACGTCCGAACAATCGTCACAAATTCAAGCAAGTTCGGTGTTGATGGCTGACATGGCCGGAGGAATCGACAGGCTTTATGGTCAAATTCAAAAACAAACCGAGTCCATCACCCAATCGTCGGCCGCTGTCGAAGAAGTTCTGGCCAACATTGCCTCGGTCAATAACGTTCTTGACCGTAACTCTGAGCACTCTACAAAGCTCGCCCAGGCCATCGAAGGAGGCTCGTCGAGCGTGACCTCGGTAGCGGATAATTTGTCGCAAATTGCCCAGGAATCAGAAGCTCTGCTCGAAATCAGTGCCGTGATTCAGGCAATAGCGTCACAGACGAACCTCTTGGCGATGAACGCGGCGATTGAAGCCGCACATGCCGGCGAAGCAGGAAAAGGCTTTGACGCTGTCGCGGACGAGATTCGTAAATTGGCGGAGTCGTCGGGAGAACAAGCCAAAACCGTGGCAAAAGTCCTGGAACGGATCAAGAGAGCTTTGGGTGACATGAGTCATCAAGCTTCGGCAGTTCAGGAACAATTTCAAGAACTAGACCGCCAGTTTAATGATTTTTCTTTGAATGAGCGAAGCATCCGTGATGCCATGCGCGAACAAACTGCGGGTAGTCAACAAATTCTCGAAGCCTTGGTCAACCTGAAAACGATCACGGCCGAAGTGCATGAGGGCGCTGTACATGCTCAAGAGGTCAGCACCAGTATCCATCAGTCGGGAGGAGCTCTGGTTGAATCCAATGCCGAAGTTATCCAAGCGGTAGGGGCTATTTCAACATCGGTAGAAAAAATTATTCAAGCCACCTCAGCCGTCCAAGACGCCGGAAACCAAAACGCCAAAGCGCAAGGAGCCCTCAAAAAAGAGATGGAAAAATTCAGGCTCGACAAGGACACCGATCCGCTATGATCTGTCCACCCACTAGGAAGATTGATAAAAATCTATACTTGACAAAAGCAGTATATTTTCTGATTATTGAACACGCCTATATTCATTCTAATCTACTAGGATTATAGTGCGACAAGGAAGCTATATGAGGAAGAAGTCCTTCGGCCGTTTCTTCAAGTCTATTGGACTACCACTTGCGGTTTTTCTGTTCAGCTCCTGCCAGGGAGGCTCGTTGTTTGACCCCAAGGGCCCCATAGGGTCACAAGAAAAGTCTTTAATTTTGATCACCTTTGCGCTTATGCTCATCGTAGCCATCCCTGTTTTTGCCATGGTGATCTGGTTTTCGGTGAGGTACCGCGAATCCAACAAGAAAGCAACTTACAAACCCGAGTGGGAAGGTTCGCTAAAAATCGAGACGGTCATTTGGTTAGTCCCGGTAGCCATCATAGCCGTTCTGTCCTACCTCACCTGGGTAAAGACCATAGACTTGGACCCCTACAAACCGATCGCGTCTACCGAACGGCCGCTTCACGTTGAAGTTGTTTCGCTGGATTGGAACTGGCTGTTTATCTATCCTGACGAAAACATCGCTTCGATCAATAAACTGGTTATCCCCGAGGGAAGACCAGTAACTTTTGACCTCACCTCAGCGACGGTCATGACATCGTTCTTCATTCCTCAACTAGGAAGTCAGATCTATGCTATGGCTGGAATGACCACGCATTTGAACTTGGAAGCCGATGCCACAGGAACCTTTTTAGGGGAAAATATGGAGTACAGTGGTAGCGGCTATGCGTCGATGCACTTTGATACGGTTTCACTCCCGCAGGACCAATTTGCCTCATGGGTGCAGACAGCCAAAGCTAGCCCGAGCAGAATGACTCTTACCCAGTTTAACCAGTTAAACACCCCGACCCTGAATTATCCGGTGACAACGTATTCCTCGGTGGACCCAGGGCTGTTTAACCACATTGTTCATAGCTTTGACAGTGAAATGCCGATGCCACAAGCCATGCCTGCTGACATGACCACGTCGACTAAAAAATAGGAGCGCTACGGAAATGTTCGGAAGACTTACTTGGGATTCAATCCAAACCCATGATCCATTTTTATTTATGGCTACCATAGGAATGCCTATTGTCGTCATAGCCCTCGTCATTGTTCTGGCTTACTTTAAAAAGTGGGGCTACCTGTGGCGCGAATGGTTTACCACCGTTGACCATAAAAAAATTGGTTTCATGTATATCATTCTCGGAATGATGATGATGTTACGAGGCTTTGTCGACGCCATCATGATGAGAGCGCAACAATCCATCGCCGAAGGCGCTAACCACGGCTACCTAACAGCCGATCACTTTAGCCAGATCTTTTCGGCGCACGGCACGATTATGATCATCTTTGCCGCTATGCCGATTTTTATCGGACTGATGAACATAGCCGTTCCCTTGCAAATCGGAGCGCGGGATGTTGCCTTTCCTGCTCTTAACTCAGTCAGTTTTTGGTTGACCGTATCAGCGTCACTTTTGGTGATGGTGTCACTGTCCATTGGAGACTTCTCGACCGCCGGTTGGACAGGCATAGCTCCCTATTTTGAAAAGCAATACAGTCCAGGCTCCGGTGTTGACTATTGGACATGGGCCCTCCAGCTGTCGGGGGTCGGCACCACTCTGACGGGAATAAACTTCTTTGTCACCATCATAAAAATGCGTGCGCCCGGACTTAAGCTGATGCGTATGCCGTTATTTACGTGGACCGCGTTAACGACCAATGCCTTGATCGTCCTGTCTTTCCCGGCTCTTACAGTAGCTCTTTTACTTCTCACCTTAGACCGCTACCTGGGGATGAACTTTTTCACCAACCTACTGGGTGGAAACGTCATGTTGTACAACAACATCTTTTGGATGTGGGGACACCCAGAAGTCTATATTGTTATTCTCCCTGCCTTTGGGATCTTTTCAGAAGTTGTCGCAACCTTCTCGCGTAAACAAATCTTTGGCTACCATTCGCTGGTTTATGCCACGGCCGTCATTATGATTTTATCCTTTACGGTTTGGTTGCACCACTTCTTCACGATGGGCAATTCTGTCGATGTCAACATTGCATTTGGTATAGCTACCATGCTCATCGCCATACCAACCGGAGTAAAAGTCTTTGACTGGTTGTTCACCATGTACCGGGGCCGAATCAACTTCAGTACTCCCATGTACTGGCTAGTCGCTTTTTTAGTAATGTTCGTGGTCGGTGGAATGACCGGCGTGCTCATGGCCATTCCGCCTATAGACTACTTGGTTCATAACACCGTCTTCTTAGTGGCACACTTTCACAATATGCTCATCCCTGGAGCTCTGTTTGGATACTTTGCTGGCCTTATCTATTGGTTCCCCAAAATCTTTGGCTTCAAATTGGATGAACGCTGGGGCAAAATTTCCTTCTGGGGTTGGGCGATTGGCTTTCCTACGGCATTCTTTCCGCTGTATGTTCTGGGATTCATGGGCATGCCGCGCCGAATGTACCACTACGACAACCCCACGTGGCAACCGTTACTGATTGTCGCCGCCATTGGTACCGCCATTATTGCGGGTGCGTTTGTGGCCATGGCTATTCAAGCCTACGTAAGCGTAAAAAATCGCAAAAAGAATGCTGACCTTACCGGCGACCCCTGGAATGGCCGAACGTTGGAATGGTCGATCCCTTCGCCCCCTCCGGTCTATAACTTTGCCGTTATTCCAACGGTTGAAGGTCGTGATTCCTTTTGGACTGAAAAAGAAAAAGGTACCGCCTACAAACGCCCTGAAAAGTACTCAGATATTCACGTACCGAAGAATGTCCCCTATGGGGTATGGATTGGCATTGCCGCTTTTTTCTTTGGCTTTGCCATGATTTGGTATATGTGGTGGTTGGCTATTCTTGGTCTGATTGGCGCCATTACTACCGTGATTATTGCTGCCAATAATGATGAAAACGAATATGTGATTTCAGCTGAAGAAGTGAAAAAAATCGAAGATGCTCACTACGAGCGGCTGGCCGCGGCCGGAGGAAAGCAACATGAATAATGAGGCTAACTTGCATTTAGCCGCCGAAGCTCATCAATCCGAAAACAAGCTTTTTGGTTTTTGGATCTACCTAATGAGCGACTTGATCATATTTGCCGTACTATTCGCTACCTTTGCGACGATGGCAACCAGTTTTGCGGGCGGTCCCGGGCCTAAACAACTGTTCAACCTACCGTATTTGTTTATCGAGACCATGTTTCTGCTCATTAGTAGCTGGACCTACGGCCTAAGCATGATAAACCTGCAAAACCAAAAGAAAAATGCTGTTTTAAGCCTCTTGGCGGTTACCTTTTTGCTGGGCTTAGGCTTTGTAGTCATGGAAGTCACCGAGTTTCACCAATTGATCCTTGACGGCAACGGTCCCGATCGTAGCAGTTTTCTTTCATCCTTTTTCACCTTGGTAGGAACTCACGGGCTTCACGTCAGCTTCGGCCTTTTGTGGATGGCCGTGCTGATGGTTCAAGTGGCAACAAAAGGCCTTACGGCCGGAGTTCGTTCTCGCTTAATGCGCTTAAGTTTATTTTGGCACTTCCTAGATGTTATCTGGGTTGGCGTTTTTACTTTCGTCTACCTGTTGGGAATGGTGTAAATTATGAATCAAAATACGCACACCTCTGGACATCCACTATCTTTTGCTAAGTACCTGTTGGGTTTTGGCCTAGCAATCCTTTTGACTCTAATTTCCTTTGGGATAGTGGCCTTTGGCTTAGCCCCTAGAAACTTTGCTGTGATTGGCCTTATCGTTGCGGCTGTCGTGCAAATGCTGGTCCATTTGCACTACTTTCTTCACTTGGATCGTTCTAAAGAAATGCGATGGAATTTTATTGCTATCGTTTTTACGGCGATTATTCTCTTCATTTTTGTCGCAGGAACGGTTTGGGTCATGGTGACTTTGCATTCTCGAATGATGTAAAAAGAGGATTGTTTCGTTTGCCCACGGGCTTCGGTTCAATCTTTTTCGATTGGAGCTGGGGCTCCCGAGGGCAAGCTTTTGCCCCCAGGAGCGATTCAGCGCCCCAGTGACGATAAGAAACCCATCATCATTTTACAGGCACCATCGGCCAACGAAAGATGCGTCGTTTGTGTGACGCTGTGCTAAATTTCTGAGGTTGATTTGAAAAACTCTTCTACACCTCCCCTTGCTATGCTATGATTTCTTCATGGACGCGTTAATCTTAGTTGCCGATGACGAGCCTAAGATTCGGTCGATGGTCTGCGAGTATCTTGAAAAGATGGGTTTTCGGACGCTGGCGGTAGAAGAGGGTACTCAGGCCCTTAAAGTTATCGAAGATCAATCCCCCGATTTAGTGCTGTTGGACATCATGATGCCGGGTTTGGATGGCTTTAGTCTGGCCAAGCGGTTGTTAAACCGGTCCTCGCCACCTTTTCTTTTTATGACCGCTCGCGACGAAGAAGCCGACAAGGTTCTCGGTCTTGAGTTAGGGGCGGACGACTATGTCACTAAGCCCTTTAGTCTTCGCGAGTTAACAGCGCGTATACAAGCTGTGTTGCGTCGTGTCCATAGCGCTGGCGAACAACGCCCTTCGCCACGAATCCGGTGGAAAGACCTCACCGTTGACCTTGATGCGGCAAAAGTTACCCAAGGCCAGCAAGAGCTTGAATTAACAGCCGTTCAATTTCAAATTTTGGTATTTTTCCTCAAATCGCCCGGTCGAGTCTGGAGCCGATCTCAAATCCTTGATCATGTACGAGACTCTCAGTTTTTCGGTTACGAACGAACAATCGATGTTCATATTAAGAATCTCCGTAAAATCTTGGGAGATGAAGCCAAAACACCAAAGTATATCGAGACAGTACGTGGATTGGGGTATAGGCTTGTCAGTCCCTAAACGGCTACCAAAAACCCCATCCTTGGGGCAAGCAATATTCGTTCGTTTTGTTATTCTTTTATCCCTATCGTTTGCTCCACTATTTATTGGCATTCTCTATACGATGGAATACGGATTTCGCAGTTATGTGTATGCAGGGGATATCCGCAAAGCCCATGAATTTGCCAGCCTACTCGAGTCAGATTATTCCGCAACGGGGTCCTGGAAAAAAGTTCAGCCGTTTTTAACTCGCCCTCCCTTTGGCTACCAAACTGAACAAACCTCGCCAGGGTATAGGCTAATTCAAGAGCGAGTCGTTGTGCTCGATAACTCGCGGCGAGTCGTTTTAGATTCCAAGCACGTTCTATTGGGTACAGTACACCCTCCAGAACATCTTACGAATGCGGTTCGCTTATTTGATAAACAGAAAAAGCCTCTTGGTTACCTTTTGATCGGCACCATGATCGATCCAGCGTTGACAATTAATCATCAGGCGTTTCTAGCGGATATGGCCGTTATCCTTTTGATCTTATTTTTGGCTAGTCTGGCGGTTTCACTACCCTTGGCATTTTGGTTGGGGTCGAGGATTTCTCGCCCTTTAAAAATCTTAGTCAAAGAAACCCAACAAGCAGCAACAGGACATTGGACATGGTCTGTACCATCGAGCTCACCACGCGAAATTCAAACCCTCGCCCAAGAATTTCAACGTTTGGGATTTTCGCTTAAAGCCAGTGAAACACGGCAAAATGAACTTATAGCCGATGCGGCGCACGAACTTCGAACTCCACTTACGGTGATCCGAGGAACATTAGAGGCCATGATTGACGGGGTTTTTCCTCTCGAAAAACGCACTCTAGAAAATGTTTACTCCGAAACTCAACGCTTAGAAAAAATTGTAGAATCTCTGCGCCAGCTCCAAGATTTACGAACGACCCGAGTCAAACCCACACCGTTTATGTGGCGTACCCTTATCGATCAGGTAGTAGGTTTATTTCAGGCCTCTGCCCTTGAAAATCATCAAACCATCCTTATTAGGTGTGCTGAGAAAATTCAAGGCTGGGGAGAAAGCGAAGGGGTCATCCAGGTGTTGATCAATTTGCTGTCGAATGCCCTTCGCTACACACCAAAAGGCGGTACAGTGACTGTTGAAATCTCAGCTGTTTATCGAGGTACTCAACTGTCTGTTGAAGATTCAGGTCCTGGGATCCCTTTTCAGGAACGAGAACATATCTTTGAACGTTTTGTCCGCCTGGACCCCTCCCGCTCTGAAAAAACAGGGGCTCGCGGTTTAGGATTAGCCATTGCTCGCGAAATCATTCTTAGACATTCTGGGTCCATTCGCGTTACCGAAGCTCCCCGAGGTGGGGCTCGCTTTGAAGTAACTTTCCCGAGTGCCCAGCTGAATTCTTTTTCGTAACAAGGGTTTCTCTCTAACCGCCACCCTGTCAAAACGTTAGTCTTTCAACTCATCGCGCATCGTACGATACTCTTCTTGCGAGATCTCGCCACGTGCATAGCGTTTCTTTAGCACTTCTAAGGCACTTTCTTCATGCTGATGAGATCGATCCGTTTTATTGACTAATCGGATCCCCACAACAATCACCACGGCCAGCACGGCAACCATGACCAACCCCATCACCCATCCTCCCCAACCAAAATATCCAGGCATACCCCAACCCCAATTTCCCCACATAGTATCACCTCCATTTTTAAACTACCAAACCCTTATGAACCGTTTATGAATTTTTTCTTTTCATACCCGGTCAGAGATTCACACTCGGTTCACATTGATGTTTTATGGTATTTCAAGGAGATTGCCATGAAAAAGAAAGCTCTGGTTTTGGCAGTTGAGACCGAAACTCTCACCATTGCTGTTAACGGCAATGACGACGCCTCTGGTCCGGTTGCGGCTTGTTGTATAGTCCCCTCACAAAAACTTGATGTTAAAAATCCGTGGGGGGTGTCGGTACAGCCAGGCGAAGAAGTCTGGATGACGGATGGCTTAGGTGCCATGGTCGGCGCCGGGTTGCTTTTTGTAATAATTCCTGTCGTTTTGTATGGTATCGGCAGTGTCATTTGGGCACTTCCCGGTGGTTTGGTTGGCGTCGCTATCGGTTTGGTTTTAGGTTATTTCTTTCTTAGAAGCCAGCACCTGGGGCAATACCCCAAGGTGCTGGCAAGAATACCATCTACTGATGGTTCGGCTTAGTTGTAGGTCTGTATATTGCTCGTGCTGTTAGCGGCTGTTCCTAGACCGTTGATCAAGTGATCAATCGTTCCGGTTCCCCCCAACGAGACAGTAGTAAGGTCTTGCATGCTACTTAACAGAGGTGAAGGAACTTCTATGGCGTTGGTCAATTGAACAGATGGGTTCACATTGAAGTAACAG
>JABEVK010000105.1 GCA_013044245.1 Spirochaetales bacterium
ATCTCGTGGTTGACGGAATCGGTCCAGGCTTTCAAGGCTTTGGGCTCAGGCGGTGTGTCTTTCCAGACCGTGACCGATTCAGTAACACTCTCTAAGGCATATAAAACACCGTCCACCACGATTTCGGCCGGACCATCACCCCGCTGAACCGAAATCTTGCGGCTTTCGGCATAGCTCCCCAGGGGACGAAAGAAAAATAACTCCCCGTCGGATTCTTCTTGTGCGGTCCACAAGTCATAATCCCGAGCCCAAACACGGGCGCTTAACGAGCTGGGGTAACCTTTGACTACGTAATACTCTCCGTCATATAAAACAGGCCGTGGTTGTAAAACTTTCTCTTCACGTTTTGTTAGGCCAGTTAAGGCATCGGTAGCCTTCACGGGCGCGTCTAAGAGAATGGTCACCTCTGCAGGGGCTTCCCAGCCAAAATCGTCAAGAACCTCAAGAAGCCTTTGTTGTACCGTGTCGCGTTCAGAGGGTGTGTGCCAAAGCACATGTTTCAATACCGCTAAGTCGAGGGGGTCGACTTCGACACGGTCATGTAAAAATGCTGAAGCTTTCAGTAGTCGTAGCGCTTTACGCCACCTTCGGTCGGAAATGTAGGCCGGGGCCAGGTTGTCGCGCAGAACATCGAATGCTTCGGGGATAAAAGCAGGAACGAGCACCTCACTAACAGCATTCTGGAGGTTTTTCCATTCAGTTTCATCAAACGGATCAGAAACCTCGAGGGGAGGAGAACTCTCGGTGCGGGCGAGCATGTTTTGAAACGACGCGCCCGAAGCTACAGGATTCAGTTCGAGGCGCAGTAAGAACCGGTCCCAAAAGGCTTCAGAGTTTTCTTCACCGTCTGGCGCCATGTTTGAGGCCCCGATGAGAAGTTTGAGCGGAACCCGTCGTTCCTCCGAGCCGTTGCGGAAGAGCTTTTCGTTGAGGATGGCTAACAGGGTATTCTGAATCGGTGGACCCGCACGCCACAGCTCATCAAGAAATACGATGTCAGCTTCGGGGAGGTAGCCTTCTGTTTTTCGGACAAACACATCATGATCACGCAAGCCCGAGAGCGAGAGCGGGCCAAATAGATCCTCCGGTGTAGAAAAACGGCCCATCAAGTATTCAAACGAGCGTCCATTCCGGAATAGCATTTTAAAGCGACGAGCTAAGAGACTCTTGGCGACACCAGGCGGGCCGAGCAAAAAAAGGCTTTCGCCAGCGCAGAGGGCTAACAGACCCAAAGACGCTGCTTCTTGACGTTCACTGAGGTCATGGGTGAGGGCTTCGACGAGACGGAGGGCGCGGTCATACATGCCACCATTGTGGAGGTTGACGTCAGTTTTCACAAGTGGTGAAGTTTTCTTTGCGTTCCTTGATAAAACGTCATAAAATAAAAGTACAGGTTCATGATGAAAAATAGCGTTAATGATTCAGACGCACTAGTCTTTGCCGAGGAAGTTTTTGCCGAAGGTGTCGAAAAGCCGGGATGGCATGTCCTGATCGTCGATGATGAAGAGGGTGTGCATACTATGACTGAACTTGTGCTAAGCACATTCACGTTCGATGATATGTCCTTAATTTTTCATCATGCCTATTCCGGGGCTGAAGCCAAGCTGGTTCTTGCCCAGTTAAACGAAACCGTCGCGATTGTCCTTTTAGATGTCGTGATGGAAACTTCTGAGAGCGGTTTAGATGTGGTTCGGTATTTGCGGGGGGATTTGCAAAACAAGACAGCCCGTGTCATTTTGCGGACAGGCCAGCCCGGTGCCGCTCCTGAAGAGACCATCATTACCAACTACGATATCAACGACTATAAAGAAAAAAGCGAACTGACTAGGCAAAAACTCTTTACCAGCTTAACGACGGCACTGCGCTCGTACCGGGATATCATGTCCATTTTGAAGAGCCGTGAAGAACTTCACAAGATTATCCACGCCTCAACAACGATCTTTAAATTGCAGTCTCTGCGGGAGTTTTGTCAGGCTGTGCTCCAACAGCTTTCTTACCTTTTGCACATTGAAAGCCCCGCAATTTACGTCCAAGCCGAGGGCTTTGCCGCGACAGCCCGCAATGAGGGGTTTGTCATTTTGGCGGCCACCGGACAGTACGCCCAGCTTTTAGACAAACCTATTATTGAAGCGCTCCCGAAAGATCTTTTTGACGAAATTCAAGAAACCCTCAAGCAACGAAAAAGTCAGTATCGTCAAGGGTGGTATATTGGCTATTTTGAGACAGACACTGGTGTCAAAAACCTGATCTGTATTGAGAGTCATCACCCCATCGATGCCATGACGTTGGACCTCATTCAGATTTTTAACGTGGATGTAGGGATTGCCTTTAACAACCTGTACTTAAATAAAGAGGTTGTCGACACCCAAAAGGAGCTGATCTTTCGCTTGGGCGAAATCGTTGAAAACCGGTCTCAAGAAACAAGCTTTCATGTTCGCCGGGTAGCAGATTTTACACAGGCTTTGGCTTTGCGCGCAGGGTACACTCGGGATGAAGCTGACGCCCTTCGCCTTGCGGCTGCTATGCATGACATCGGTAAACTGGGCATTCCCGATAGCATCTTGATTAAACCCGAACCGTTGACGCCCGAAGAGTACGCGGTCATGAAAACTCATACGACCATCGGTCATACGTTGTTATCGTCCAGTGAACGACCAATCTTTCACCTGGCGGCTGACGTGGCCTGGTGTCATCATGAGCGCTGGGACGGTAACGGCTACCCACGCGGGCTCAAAGGAGATCAAATTCCTTTCAGTGCCCGACTGACCAGTATTTGTGATGTCTTTGATGCGCTATCGACCCCTAGGGTGTACCGGCCCGCTTGGGGTTCAGAACAAGTCTTGGAGTATATCCGTAATGAGTCAGGTAAGGCGTTTGACCCGGCACTGATAGAGTTGTTTTTTGACGTTTACCCACAGTTAGAAGAAATCCGCCAGGCATTTTCGCCGGAGGTGCGATGAAGCCGTTGACGCTTGGCTTGTTTGTGGGCTCACCAGACGACCCCTATATGCGCAGGGTCATTGACGGTGTTGTCGAGGTCACAGCTCCCGGCGGTCACAAAGTGGTTTGCTTCGCTTCGACAGAAATTCGTGTTAAACCTGAACAACGCAGTTATCAGGCCGTTGTCTTTGACCTTGTCGATAACAACGGCCTTGATGGCCTTATCATTAGCGGATCGTTGAGCCATGGGGTTGACGCCGAGGAATTTGCCGCTTTTTGCCGACAGTTTAGCCCTCTTCCTGTGGTGACGACCTCGGTAAAAGTAGAAGGAATCCCTGGTGTCTTTACTGATAGCGAAGAGGGCTTGCGACAGATTGTTCGGCACCTTATTACCGCCCATGGGTTTCGCCGTTTAGGGTTTTTGGGTGGCCCCCCTGGACAGCAAGAAGCCGAAGCCCGTAAGTCCGCCTTTTGTGCCGAGTTGCGTCTTAACGGTTGTGAGGTCGAGGAGTCTCTTTTTGAATACGGAGACTTTACCTACAGCTCGGGAGTTTCTGCCGCGCGCCGCCTGTCGGCCGTTTGGGATCGGTGTGAGCGCCTAGTCTGTGCCAACGATCTGATGGCCCTGGGAGCGAAGCAAGTGTTAGCTGAGCAAGGAAAAAAAGTCCCCGAGGATTTTGTTCTGACCGGCTTTGACGACTTTCAAGCGTCGGATCTGACCACTGTTAGTCAACCTGTAGCGGCACAATCGCATGCGGCGGCAGAACTGCTGTTAAAGCTTTGCGCTCACGAAACTGTTCCGCAATTCACGAATATCAACCCCCAATTGGTGATTCGTACCAGTTGCTCCTGCCGGGCAGAGATTAGGCAAAACCATCTGGTCAAGAGTCTAGAAGATTCAAAGTTTGAACAGGCTCTTCAAGCCTGGCTAGATGAACGGCTGGGGCAGGGTTCCGCCGAGGAAGGAGCCCAGTTTTTACGTGATTTAGAATCCTCAGTTATGGGTGAGGCGAACACCGAGGAATTGAGTTTGAATATGGCGCGGCTCCTCCGTCTTCAACAAAAACTCGCTAAGTCTGATCCTGAGCGTCACAACAAAACGTCAGATATTTTAGGGCGGGCATATTTTCTTTTAGCGGAGGCGGCTAACGGGCATTTATCACGCCAAGCCTTTGATGCTGACCTTAGGGCTCAGCGGGTTCGCCAGATCAACGAAACGTTGTTGAGCGCTCAAAATTTAGACGAAATCGCTGAGACCATGGCTAAGATTCTGCCGAACATTGGGTTTGATAGTTGTTGGCTGTCTTTGTGGGAAAACCCTCGTCATTTGAAGGGGCCGGCGCGGCTTCTTTTAGAATGGACAAAAGGGGGACGTTCGGTACTGCCCGAAGAGGGTGTCGAATTCATGGCCAGCAAGCTGATCCCCGGCGGTACAGACCGCGTCAAAGACCGATTGCTGTTTGTCGAAGTACTCTATTCCCGCGAGCCGCAAGGTTTTGTGGTTTTTTCAGCCAATTCTGCTGGTAGCCTGTTGCTTGACGCGGTGCGATCGCAAATCAGTGCCGCGATTGAACGAGTACGCCTATGGGAAGAACGCATGCAGACCGAAACTCAAATGATACAATCTGAGAAGATGGCGGCGTTGGGGTCGTTGGTGGCGGGGGTTGCACACGAAATCAATACACCGGTCGGTATCGGTGTTACCACGGCGAGTGATTTGCATCAGCATACCAGGGACGTTTTGAAGGCTTTTGAGAACAACCAGCTGACAAAAACACAGTTTCATCAATACTTATCATTAATCGAAGAAGAGGCTCGACTAATCGAAATCAACTTGTTGAAAGCAGGTGATCTGATCCGTAGCTTTAAGAAAATCGCCGTAGATCAATCGCATGAAGAAGCGCGTCGTTTTGAGGTGGGGCCGTACATCAAAGATATTGTTTTGAGCTTGCATTCGCAATGGAAGGTGGGGGGACATCGCTGTGAGGTAGAATGTCCTGAGAGTTTAGCGTTAAAAGGCCCGCCGGGGACTTTGGCTCAGATTTTGGGTAACTTGATTAGCAACGCTGTCTTTCATGGATTTGAGGGACGAAACGGTGGCCTGATTAAGATTGTGGTTTGGGAATCGCCGCATGGACTGCGGCTGGAGTTTAGTGACAACGGGCAGGGAATTCCGCCAGAGTACTTGGATCGCATCTTTGAGCCATTTTTTACGACGAAGTTTGGACGAGGTGGCAGTGGTTTAGGGTTACATATCGTCTACAATTTGGTGACACAAATTTGGAAAGGAACAATCTCGTGTGTCAGCGCCCCTGGGCAGGGAACGAAGTTCATCGTGGACTTTCCCGCCCAAGACCTTACAGAAGTACCAGGAGAAAAGCTGGTCGAAACTCACAAAATTCCGTAGATTCGGGCAGAGGTAGTGCATGGAAATTCCCCCTATTATCGATTTTGACCCCGCAGAAGGTTATGTTTTTCCTGAAAAAGTTGTCCCCCGATTGTCTTCTCGGGCGTTTATGGCTGAAATTCGTGCGTTTGTGGTGCCGCCAGGACAAGTGGCTATGTGGCATTTGGGCAATAATGGCTGGATACTGAAAGACTTCCGAGGGGTCTTAACGGCCATTGATCCTTACTTAACAGATTTCTGTGCGTCCAAACGAACGGGGGTTCCCACGGTAAAAAGCCGAATCTTGCCCGTCTTTATTGAACCAGAAGATTTTGATGCTGACGTCATCGTCATTACTCACAGCCACTGCGACCATTGTGATCCGTGGACTGTGGAACGCTTGGCCTGCCGTACGACAGCGGTGTTTCTTGCCCCTTGGCAGGCGTATGAGGTTTTGGGTACCTGTGGCGTTCCCGATTCACAGCGGATTTTGATGCACCCCCGCCAGACGGTCACCGTGCGGGGCGTCGAAGTGATGGGGGCTTTCGCCGAACCAACCGATGCCACCGATTTGAATCACATGGGGTTTGTTTTTCGATTTGCCGGGAACCGTGTCTATTACAATAGCGGCGACACCGCCAAGAGTGAATTGCTGGGGCATGTCAAAGAATGGGCCCCCGAGTGGATGTCGATTTGTATCAATGGGGGCTATCATAATTTGTCAGCATGGGAGGCGGCGGAAATCTGTGCCTTGATTCAACCGAAGATCGCCATTCCCGCTCACTATGACACCATGCCGCATAACCTCCAGCCGCCCCACATGTTTCGTAAGTCGCTTTATGAAAAAGCGAGGAACGTGGCCTACCTTCGGCTGGAGTATTTTCGGGCGTACCTCTTCTAGAGCTTGTTACTCGACCTTGACTCGTCGAATGCGGGCACCCAGTTGAGCTAAGCGTTCGGCGATATTTTCGTAGCCGCGTTCGATTTGGTACACGTTTTGGATGCAACTACTTCCCTCGGCACAAAGGGCGGCAATGACCAAAGCCATGCCGGCTCGCACGTCAGGTGACACCATGTCGTTTCCCGTCAGCCTGGTGGGACCCGAAACCACGGCGCGGTGGGGGTCACAAAGAATGATCCTAGCTCCCATAGAAATGAGCTTATCTACCCAGAACATTCGCGATTCAAACATTTTTTCATGGATGAGAGTGGTGCCCTCGGTCTGGGTTGCGACCACTGTCATAATTGATAAAATGTCCGGCGGAAAGCCCGGCCAGGGGGAATCATCAATTTTGGGAATCTGTCCGCCTAAATCCGGTACGACTTTCATGGGTTGGCCGGCGGGGACTCGAATGGTTGTGCCATCGGTCTCCCAGTGAATGCCTAGTTTGCCATAACCGAGTTTAACCATACGCAAATGCTGGGGGGCTGCGTCTTCAATTTCCAATTCACTTCGCGTTGCTGCGGCCAGACCGATCAGTGACCCGACTTCCATAAAGTCCGTCCCAATACGGAACTCGGCACCGTGCAGGCGGGCCACGCCGTCGATGGTCAAAATGTTAGACCCAATCCCTCGTATTTGAGCCCCCATACTGTTGAGTAGGTTGCAAAGGTCTTGAACGTGAGGTTCGCTCGCAGCGTTTTGAAGGATGGTTTGCCCGTGCGCAAGCACTGCTGCCATCACGGCGTTTTCGGTACCAGTGACCGACGCCTCATCGAGAAAAAGATCCTGGCCCACCAATTTGTTGGCTGTCAGGGTATAGACCGTATCGACTTCAAACCGAGCACCGAGCTCCGCTAGGGCCAAAAAGTGAGTATCGAGGCGCCGTCGACCGATCACATCACCGCCGGGTGGCGGAAGGATGACCTTACCCACACGGGCCAATAAAGGGCCGGCAAACAAAATGGAGGCGCGCACTTTTTTTGCGGCTTCGACAGGAATCTCATGGGTCACGATGTTGCTCATCGTCACTTCAAAAACATTAGTTTCAAGATGTTTTACGGTTCCCCCGAGCTGGCGGAGGATATCAAACATCACCAAGATGTCTTCGATTTCAGGGACGTTGGTGAGTCGGACAGTCTCGTCTGTTAACAAACAGGCGGCGACACAGGGAAGAGCGGCGTTTTTATTGCCGTTGGCTCGGATTCGTCCGTGCAGGGGGTAGCCGCCTTCGATGAGGTATTTGTGCATGAGCGGATTATCCAGAACGTTTTTAGCGCTGTCAACTGTGGGACTTCTTGTTTCGCTTTTGTTCGTACAACAAGGCGTCGGCTTGATCTAAAAGGTTTTGTACTGTGGCGTTTTGGTTGTGATGGAACGCTACCGCCCCCATGGTGATCGATAATTGGTAGGGTTTACCCGAAGTAGCATTAAACTCGTTTATCAATTCTTGAAGCCGTTCCTTGAGTGTTTCTAAAACAGGAAGGGTGGCGTCGACGGTAAAAGCAACGAACTCATCACCGCCCAAGCGAGCCAAAAGGTCGTTGTTGCGGAAGGCCTTGGTCAACAGTTGTGCCATTGTGCGAATGGCCTCATCGCCTTCTTCGTGTCCCCAACTATCATTGACCGCCTTTAAGCCATCCATATCGGCGAATACGATCAGTCCGCCTTTGTTCATCCGGCGCGCCAAGTACATCCCCTGTTGGGCCAAGTTGAGAAAGCCGCGGCGATTGTACAAGCCTGTTAGGTCATCCGTCTGCGATAAGGTATCAAGTTTTCGGTTATAGGCTTCGAGGTCGGCCATGGTTTCATACAGTTTACGTTCCAAAACCCTATGGAGTTCAATTAACCGGGCGAGTTTGAGGGCAGAACTGAGTTCCATGGCCAACGTCTTGAGGAGATAACTGTCAGAAAGGCTGGTTTCGCACAAAAGTAAACCCTGTTGGGCGTCAGCAAAAAAAAGCGGAAGCATAAAAAGCGTCTTTGCTCGACTGGGTTCCAACGCGTCCTTGAGGAGTTCTGACGAGACAACAACGCGTGCCGGTAAGCTTTGCTGACCTGTTGTAAAGGCCAAACTTCGGCGAACTGTGGGGGGAACCTGCCAGAGTTCGGTTCGGGTATGGAGAATTTCGTCGTCGTAGAGGTAGATATAGGCCGAAAGGATGCTAGCGGCCTGCATTGGCTCAATGATCGCTTTTAATCCGTCAGTGACGGAATGAACACTTGAAACTAAGGTTTGTAAAACTTCACGCAGGAGGTTGATGTCTTGACTGTGGATATCCCAGCGACGCACGTTTTGCTCGAGGGAATGGCTTAAGAGACCGGCTTGAATTTCCCATAAGAACGACGTCAGTAACTCTTTTTGATTTTCACCATAGCGGCCTTCCACGACATCTCGATGAAGAATTTCGAGAGCTTTCTGGCTTTTAAGGGTATGGTCGGGGTGTTCACCTTGCGCACGAGCCGCTTCGTCGAGGGCCTCTAGCACCTGTTGGGCTGTTTCACCGTTCTCCCACCCTTGGACGAGGCGGCTAAGAATCCAGGTCGTTTCTTCATGAACCGAGCCAGAACCGAGGGTTCGGGAGCCGGTTTGCTGACAGCCACACGAGCGGCGCAGAATTGGGGTGGTGGTCAAAAGGATGTCGTCGGTGGGGACATGACCCGACCAGGATTGGTCTAAAAGGTCAAAAGCGGTCAAAACCTGTTGGTAAACGGGCTGATGCACGGTCGACAAGGGCGGGTCACTAAAAACCGTCGCTGTAATATTGTCAAACCCGATCACACTGATATCTTCTGGCACACGGTAGCCACGTTTCTTTAAGGCCCGAATGGCTTCTAACGCCATATCGTCGTTGGCGGCAACCACGGCATCGAAAGAGGCGTGACGTTTGTCGATAAGCAATTCAATCGCTGATCCGCCGGCTTCGGGCATAAAACTGCCGTTGTAAAACAACTTGGGGTCAGGAATCATGCCATGGCGCTTTAATACCGCATGGTAAACCTCAAGGCGTTCCTGGGCTTCGGCGTTGGTTTCAGGACCGCTGATAAACGCCAAACGGCGCCGGCCATGGTCACGGATAAGGTGATCAATGAGTTCGCTGAGGCCTTTGCGGTTGTCTACCAGCACAGAAGGGTAGCCGTGGAGGGGCATACCAATACCGACCAGCGGCGCCGGTGAAAATTCCTCGTAAAAGTGGCGAAAATCTTCTTCGTGGATAAAGTTTGCCAGGTTCCCTGCCGCAATGACCACGCCGTCGACACGGTTTGCCTTGAGGGTATCGTATATGACATTGTATTGGTGAAGAGTACCATGGGGTGCCTGAATGGATTGCCCAGGGCAAATGATGAGGTTGATATCAAGACGTCGAGAGGCTTCCATGGCTCCCGCACAGAGGGTATTGGCGTACCCGTTTTCAATATCGGAAACCAATAAAGCAGCGGTTTTTCGTCCTGACATCGGTAAAATCCTTTAAGTCATGGTAGAGGTTTTTTTTCGGGCTTGTAAAGGAATATCGTGCACAAACTCTGGCAGAAAGACCGAAAAAACGCTATAAAAGGGCATCATGGTCGTTCAAAAATACGGGGGAAGCTCTGTTGAAGACGCTTCCAAAATGCGCGAAGTCGCGCAAATCGCCCTTGCGCACCGTCGTGACGGCAAAATAGCTGTTGTGCTGTCAGCGATGCGAGGCTGTACAGACCTCTTGCTCATTGCCGCCAAAGATGCTGAAGCGGGCAATAGTACCTATAAAACCGCCCTAGAAACCCTCGAGCGCCGGCACTTCGAAGCCACAGAGGCACTCACGCAAGATGCTGTTCGCGAAACTTTGAGAAACGCCCTCAACGAGGTTTTTGCAGACCTGCGTGATATTTTGCATGGGGTGGAACTCGTCAAAGAATGTTCTAAAAGAACCCTAGATCTGGTGGCCGGCTTTGGCG
>JABEVK010000106.1 GCA_013044245.1 Spirochaetales bacterium
CCCTAGGACGTCGCTACCTGCCGCTGGCAGGGAGTGGTCTTGCCGCTCTCACCCGCGAAACTGCCCAAGCAGAACCTGAGCAGTTTGCCGCGTTTTTCCGCTCGCAAGCCCACCTGTACCGAACTTGGCAAGAAGAAGCCGCCGCCGGCTACGGCTGGATTCCCCGCCGCTACCTGATTGCCATCAAAACAGCGTCGGATCTGTATAATTGGACGGCTCGAGTTCTTCAGAAAAACCCGCAGCTGGTTTGGCGGCGCAAAGTCAAACCGTCGGTGATCCGTGTTCTTTGGACCGCTTTGGGGAACCTCTTTTACATTCCTAGGCCACCCTGTACCTTGGCCGGAGAGGTTCCCGCATGAAAAAGCACACCTATTCGCTAATAGCCTTAGCTGTTATTGCTGTGCCCTTCGGGTTTTCTTTTGATCCCCGCCTGCATTTTTGGACACACTGGCCCGCTGTTTTAGCTTCGATCGTAGTGGTGGGGTTTCTTTTTGTCGTTTGGGATATTTTGGTCGTAAAAAAAGGTCACTGGAAGTTTAACCCTGCCTGGACTGGCGACTGGACCTTGGGTGGACTCCCTTTGGGCGAGTACTTGTTTTTTATTGCCGTTCCCTATGCCATGCTGTTCAGTTACGAGGCCTTTCGGACCCTATGGAGTGACCATCTTCTATTTGACATGCCACCGGGAACCTTACTGGGCCTCGCCGCGATCTTTGTTGCCGGGGCTGCTATTTGGCACCGGCAGGGCTATACCTTGCTGGCTTTAACCGCCGCCGCCGTATTTTTTACCACGACAGCGCTGGAACGGCCCGCTCTCATGGGTACCCAAGGGTTCCTTTTATATATCCTGCTGGGGTTTGGGGCCTTTGGCGTGGTCAACGGTCTGTACACGTCACTCCCAACCATATTCTATGCCAAAAACGCCATCTGGGGGGTACGCATTGGCACGATTCCCCTCGAAGACTTCTTTTACAACATGAGCTATTTAGGACTCATCTTGGATTTTTACCTGATTTTTTCGGGCCTTTTACCCACCCTGTGACCTTCGCGGGTCACAGCGATCAAGACCAACGAAAGGACCGACAACAAGGCCATAGCTACGACCATCCCCTCAAAGCCCGCTTTTTGTTTGAGTGCCCCCAACAGCGGGGTCATCGTGACAGCCCCCAAAAGGTTGGCCACCATGTACGCATTTGAATAAACCGCTTTTTGATGAACCCCGCCTTTAACCACAAATAAAGAGTTCATAAGCGGATAGAGAATGGAGTGCCCTGCCCCGTACAACAAGCCTGCGAGGATGATCCAACCCCATGCCACAGGCATGGCTAGGGCACCAAGGGACAATAAAACCGCAAAAAAAGCCGCCAGCAGAAAACCACGTGGGGGACGCTTGTCCAGATGTGAACCGACCAATAAACGAATCACCACCGAGATAATGGAAAACGGTGTTAAAAAGGCGCTGAGGTTTGCGTCACCCAGTTTGGTTTGGGTATAACTCGGCAGAAACGTCACCAGGGCGTTGTAATACACACCAAAGACAAAGGCCAGCACCAAAAGCAACCGCATGTCAGGGCGGCGGACTACGTTATGAAACGCCTGGGGTTCGACGACCATCTCTTGCCGAGCAGGTTCCTTTAGCCCCCAAGCCAAGACGGTCGTCACCATCGCAAAAAGGCCCGCTGCTGCAAAAAGTGAAGGGCCTCCCCATAGCTTGGTCAAAAGTTCCCCTAAAAACGACGTAAAGGGATTGGTGAGCATACCGGCAACGCTAAATATGGCAATACGGCTAGCCAGCTTTTCGGGGGGAGAGACATCGAGCAACACACTCACCAAGAGCGTCGAGGCAAAAATTTGCCCCACCGAACCCACGATGCGCAATAGACTTAGGGCCTCGAGCGACCCAGAAGCCACCCACGAAACGACCGAGGTAATGGTTAAAACCAGCATACTGAGACGAATCAGCTGAACACGCGGCCATTTGACCAACGAGCGGCCAAAGATTACCACCGCCAAGACCACGGCCAAGTTGCCAAAGTTGTTGAATAATCCCACGTAGGCGGGGCTTGCGCCCAACCCTGCTATATATGGTGGTATGAGCGAAGTGGCATTAATTGCCATCCACGAAAAGAAGTTGAGAAGAAACAAAAGGACAAATGGCGTCAACAAAGGACGCCGAGTTAGGCGCATGAGTCGTTATAAAAGTGCATATTTCGGCCCACTTCGGCTAGCCTCACGATACGAATTTTGTCTTTCACGATGAACAAGTGTACCTTGAAGACATCGCTGGATTTTATCTCAACGGTTCTTAAAGGAGGTTTTATGAAAAAACGTCAACTGGGAAAGACAGGGCAAACTGTTTCGGCCATTGGCTTAGGCTGTATGGGCATGTCAGAGTTCTACGGTCCTTCGAACGACCAGGCTTCCATTAAGCTGATCCGCCGAGCGCTCGACTTGGGCATCAATTTTCTTGACACTGCGGATATGTACGGTGTAGGTCACAATGAAATGCTGGTGGCACAGGCTCTGCGCGAGCATGGCCGCGACAAAGTTCTTGTGGCCACCAAATTTGGCAATATGAGGCGCCTTGATGGTGCTCATTTAGGGGTCAACGGAAGTCCCGAGTACGTTAAAGCCGCTTGTGATATGAGTTTGAAACGATTGGGACTGGACTATATCGATCTGTATTACCAGCACCGCGTTGACCCCCAGGTCCCTATTGAAGAAACGGTTGGTGCCATGGCCGATTTAGTCAAGGCGGGCAAGATACGATACCTGGGACTGTCAGAGGCTGGGGCGGCTACTCTGCGTAAAGCCTATCACGTTCACCCTATTTCGGCATTGCAAACCGAATATTCTTTGTGGACCCGCGACGCCGAAGGTGAGATTTTGAACACCTGCCGCGAGCTGGGAATTACCTTTGTTGCTTATAGCCCCTTGGGAAGAGGCTTTTTGACCGGTGCCTTTAAAAAGCCAGACCAATTTGCTGCCAAGGACTTTCGTTCAGTTAACCCCCGCATGTCAGGCGGTAACTTTGAAAAGAACCGCAAGTTTGTCGAAAAGATCGAAGCGTTTGCTCAAAAGAAAAAGGTCACAGCGGCGCAAGTTGCCCTGGCATGGGTACTTTCGCGAGGTGACGACATTGTACCGATACCGGGTACTCGTCGTGAGCAGTTTCTCGTGGACAACATCGCGGCCACCGAACTGTCGCTGACCAAGACTGAAGCTGACGAGCTTGCGTCGTTAATCCCCCCGTCAGAAGTTGCCGGTACGAGGTACGACGAAACCGGCATGAAGCGCGTGGGTCTGTAAGACTCTTGACCGAAATCAGCCAGGTCGTCAAAGTGAAGTCATGAAACTGCGCGAAGACTTGGCTGACTTGCCCCCTTACGCGGCCGGCAAGCTAAAACCAGGCGCTATCAAGTTGGCGTCGAACGAAAACCCTTGGGGACCTTCTCCTTTAGCCATTGAAGCGGTTAAAGCTCATCTGGATCGCAGTCATATTTACCCAGACGGTGGCGCCCAAGCCTTAAAAAGTGCAATTGCCGAACATTGGAGCCTCTTAGAAACGCAGATTACGGTGGGAAATGGTTCTGACGAGGTGCTGAGTTTGATCGCAGGAGCTTACATACGCCCTGGGGATAACGCCCTCATCGCCAACCACACCTTTTCAGAATATCAATTCTCGGTCCGGCTCTTTGGAGGAACGCTAAAAAAGGTACCCCTTACCGACTATACGTTTGACCTTGAGGCTTTTAGCAAAGCTGTGGACGAAAAAACGAGAATAGTATTTTTGTGTAATCCCAATAACCCTACGGGAACGTATTTTTCTCACGAAGCCTTAGAACGCTTTTTAGAGAAGCTATCCCCCGAGATTTTGGTGGTTTTGGATGAGGCATACGCCCACTACGCCGATGCCCCAGATTTTCCTCGCTCAAAAGACCTACTGGCGCGCTTTGCCAACCTTGTGGTGTTGCGAACATTTTCGAAGGTTTATGGCCTAGCCGCATTACGGGTCGGCTACGCGGTCTCGTCGTCAGCGATTGCCCGGGACCTATCGGTGGTAAGGCAGCCCTTTAATGTTGGCTCGCTCAGCCAAGCCGCCGCACAGGCCGCATTAGGTGACGAGGCATTTTTGACCAAATCGCTAGAAACCAACCGGACCGAACGAGACCGATTAACGCGAGAGTTCGGCCGTTCCCTGCGGGTGTTACCCAGTCAAGCGAACTTTTTGGCGGTACACGTCAAAACCGATTCGGCGGCAGTGTTTCAAGCCTTGGCAGAAGCCGGTGTGACCATTCGCCCGTTAGCCAGCTTTGGTATGCCTGACTGGGTAAGAATTACCGTCGGTACCCCGGAGCAAAACGACTTTTTGCTAAAAGCGTGGAATCAGCTTGGTTTGTCTTGACACTCAAGGTGATTCTCATTAAGGTAATACACACAACATTCGTCGCAGGGTGGAGCAGTTGGCAGCTCGTCGGGCTCATAACCCGAAGGTCGTAGGTTCGAGTCCTACCCCTGCTAAAGTGAAAAAGGTCAACCGAAAGGTTGACCTTTTTTGTCGTTCCAACAGAATTAGCTGAGTAGGCTTCTGACTATACCCTTGGGAACAGGGGCAGACTTCGCTGTCATAACCTACCCCGGGGTAATTTAAACTAGCGAAATTCGTGAAGGGGTCATAGATGCCACCGATCAATTTTTAAGGAGCTGGGATTCTTGTGGCTACCAAGGCCCACTCTGGTGAATGGCATTTTCTTCTGGGAAAGAGGCTCTTTGGAAAATTCAGCAAAGGCCATTACAGCATCCCGGGTGGAACCAGAGAGGGCACGGAGAAGAAGGGTCTGTTTGGACTTAGATACATGGAATACACCCCGGAGACCCCCCTAGAAACCGCCAAACGGGGATTTCAGGAAGAAACCCGTCTCTGGAAAGGTTCTCCCCCGATTCCGGAAGCCCTTCCGGAGGTGAGCCGCCTTAGTTTTCCGTATCAATGGTCTACCTTTTTGTGGGTGATCGAGAATCCTGACCTGAAGCCATCGCCGTGATCCAACAGAAAGGAAGGCCTTTTCTATTTCACGTTTATTTAAATTCACTAGCCGTTTAATTGCTTTCACTAGCTCGGTAAGATTTGTGTTTTTGCCAACTTCGGTCTTGCCGTGTGACGAACCACAAACAGCAAGAAAAAAGCGGCAAGGCAAACAAGGGCGTTGAGAAGAAAAATCGTCTGGTACGAAAAAACAAGCGTAATGCCTGAAAATAGCACATAGCCGATCAGTCGGCCCGTGTTGGTCACATTCACATACAGGTTCGTCGCAGTTCCCTGCTGTTCCGGTAAAAAATCCTGAAAATAACTTATTGCCAGGCCTTGCAAAATGGCCGTCACGGCGGCACTCAGGATTTGTAAAGGGTAGATTTGCCACGGAGCTCGAACTAAAGCTAAGCCGACGAAATAGGCCGCTGATAAAAGAATCCCTAACCTGATGATTCTCGCCGTTCGTCCCGTCTGGCGGTCAGCCTGGTGCGGTCGTGAAGCGAGCGCTCCAATGAAGAACATCAACGGTAGTTCAAAAAAAGGGGCAACCGAAAACGTCACCCCAACGTCCACTCGCGTGCCATGAAGTGTATCGACAATAAAAAGTGGCAGACTTAACATCAGCAACGAACTGGTCGCAAAAACGAGTACAAAGGCCACACTTGCCGCCAACACCTCAGGGTGCGTTAAGGCCTTCAGCGTCTGCTTGGGTCCGGTCTGGGGAACTCGTTTTCGGGATGTGTGTTGCGGTACAAACACTGCTACCGCGACGAAAAGTGCCAAGAAACAAAACGCCGCAGATAGGTAAGTGCCTACAAATGAGAAACGAAGCATAACCAAGGACGCCAGTGCCGGTCCCACCGTCCACGATAACGCAAACGACAGGCGAAAAACATTCATATAAAGCGGAACTTCTGTTTCGGCGATGTTGCTTTGGTCAAGGACTTCGCGGGCATGCGCAAATAGCTGCGAAAAGGTGACCGACGATAAACCCAGAAAAATACAGCCAATCACCGTTAACCAAACAGGATCTCGTACCAGGGCATAACCAACATAGCCCAAAGCGCCAAAGAGGGCCCCGAATAGCAAGACCTGCCGACGAGAAAACCGAGTATCACTCCACCGGGCAAGGATGGTACTAAAAACTATACCTGCCAAGCCGGTCGCCACCATAAAAGCGCCAAACTGCAAGGAGCTCATACCAACCTCATGTTCTCCGAACAACGACGCAAATGGTGAAACAAAAGAAGTAGCTAAGCCCATCAGAACATTGCAGAGGAGCAAACCCCACAATCGAGGGTGCGAGAAAAGGGTGTTGACGGTTCGGCCTAACACGGTCAAAGGTCTTCATCCCTGCCAAATAAGGATCTTCGGTTTGTAGAGCTCGTCGTTTTGATTTCGAAGTGAAGCCGGGCGACGTTGTCGTTCATAGAACCCACCTTTTTCAAAAATCCTGCCACCAGACTCTCACCATCCTCAAAGCTGAGGCTTTCAATTCGTCTGAAAATCATTTTCGATAGAGGTTTGTGCAATAAGTAGATCGATGCTACTTGTTATGGTAACGCCGGATAGGCGACAGCGCATGTTCAAGCGAGCTGCACTTTCGAATGAAGCTCTACCGGCTCTTAGAGAGTATTGCGGGTCGGTTTTCGAACCTTGGAGAATCTCCTGGTAAACGTGATCGGAAATTCCCCAGGGAATTTTCTTCGCAAGTACCATCAGCGTTACCGCATCGCCTTGTAGTCGTAGCCATCAGCAAACTCAATCTTCCCGCGTAGTTCTCTGATGTCTTTGATCTTTCGATTTCGGACGAACTCCTGCAAAGCAGTCTCGACAAGTTCGTCATTCAGGACGATGTTGGTTCGCATGGCATCAACGCTCAATGTGTATACTAGTACGCACATGTTTGCTGGTCAAGGAACCTTTATGCGTATGCTGAGCCCAACGGGCCGGTGCAATTCCTCCAAGAGCTGTGTACCTTCGGATTCGGTTGTAGAAGATTTTGATCCATTCTTGGATCGCTGCTTGAGATTATTGGCGGGTTCGGAACCCAGAAACTCTCGGTCGGGGCGTTGTCGTAGCAATTTCCTTTTTGCGACATTGAGGCCCGAAGGCCGGACTTTTTGAGGAGTTTTCGATATCGGATTGGAGAAGTATGGTTCAAAGGGGTACACGCGAATCTCAACATACCGCCCGGCAAGATACGTCGCAAGCTCCCCTGACAGCATGCGCGCGTCCGATCCGGTTATATAGATATCTGCTTCGATATCGACCAACAGGGAGTTGACCAAGGTTTCCCACCGATCCAGCTCCTAAATTTCGTCGAAAAAGAGATATATACGTTCCGCTCCTGCACCTCCTGATTCCGGTAAACACCTTAACCACCGGGGTATTCATAAAGGGACGGATCTTCTTCAAAGATAATTCACGCGGTATCATGGTATTCATCAATCTCAAATTATATCGAAAAATAATAAAAGGCCCTATGAGGTAGAAAGTGTCACGCGCGGTGAATGCGTCACGCGCGGTGACCTGCCCCCCTGTTTCACCCCACCTGACGTGAGAGGGTCTGCTTGATTTTGGCTTTGAACTCGGCCGGGGTCAACCGACCCAGCGATGAAGGCTCCCTATCGGTGTTGTAGTCCTTCTTGAATTGCTCGGTCTGCTTGCGGGCATCGTCCAAGTTGAGGAACCAGTTCTCGTTGAGGCTTTCGACCATCCCGTTCTGAATGGGGCGACCGGAGTTCTCCGTCTGTTGGGCTTCCCGCAGGATCGAAACGATCTTCTCCTCGGTGTACTGTCCCTTCTTCATGTCTGCTCCCTTGGAGGAATTTTTGGGGGGCAGGTCAGCATGACCCGATGGACTGAATCACCGCACACGATACCTCACCTAACCCGTATCCGTCAATTTAAACCAGTGTCACGTTCCAGGGAAGCAGTGACTCCCAATCAGCGCTTTGTTCAACGAGAGGAAGCTGATGCAGGATATACCGCA
>JABEVK010000107.1 GCA_013044245.1 Spirochaetales bacterium
CTAAAAGATCATCATCGTAGTTTGGATAGTCTATCGCGGTCTGATTTAGTTCAATATGGAGGGCTTGAGCTTGCTGTACAGCATTTTAATAGTGCAGCTGGCGCGTTTCATATCCTTTTGGGACGCGATCCCTATGATGTTAACGCCCTGTATTCCCTTGCCCTTATCAGCACGGCTGAGGGGAATATGCCACAAAGTGAAACTTATCTCACGACACTCCTTCGCCACGACCCCAAAAATAGCTCCGCTTTAGCCCTCAAAGGGCAAATTGCCTTAGCACAGGGGAAAACTGCACAAGCAGAAACTGACTTTCAAAGTGCCCTGACGAGCAAAGAAAATGGAGAAGCTCTTTTGGGGTTGGCTCAAATTCGCATTTCTGCAAAAAAATGGAAAGAAGCCGAAGGTTTTCTCAATCGGGCGGTAAAACTCAACCCTCAAGATGACGAAGCGTATGCTTCCCGCAGTCGCGTAGATCAAAAACTCAACAACTGGGAATCAGCTCAAGAAGACATCAATCAAGCAATTTCGTTGGCACCTCAAGACCCCTGGCACTACCTCGATCGAGCCCGCATGGAGTGGCTTCACCTGTATAAACCTGATGATGCCTTAGCCGATACGGCCGAAGTCCTCAAACAGGATCCGCAGAACTTTTATGCGCACTGGTACCGAGCTCAAATTCTTGATAGCAAAAATGAAACGGACGCGGCATGGACAGCCTATCGTTGGGTTCTCAAAAACAAGCCCAAATTCCTTTACGCCTACCCTCCCTCTACCATGCTCGCTTTTGAATATAAGGATTGGGCAACAGCGGCAGACTTAGCCCAGAAATCGTGGCTCCAATATCCCGGTGAATATGCTTTTCCTATTATTGCAGCATTGTCCTACCGGTTTGAAGGACAACCTTCTAAAGCCATACCCATTATTAACAACGCGGCTATACGGTATCCCATGGGTAGCGCGATCAATGAGATATTCCGCTTTCTTGATTCTCCCTCTGAGGCTTTTGCCCTCAATGATATCCTTTCAAAAGAAAAGAACAAAGACACAAAAATCCGTTTACGATTCTATCAAGGCTGTGAATATGTCTACCTTAAAGATATCAATTCCGCACGTGCGGCCTTTCAATCGGTAGCAGACAACCAGGCACACAATATCCCCGAAATTCGCATGGCTCGCCAATGGCTTAAGGATTTAGGTCCGTAACGTGGAGGACAATGAAAAATCTTTTGACGCCCTGGTGAGACATCTCCAGCCAGGGCGTCGAATTCTCGTTCAAACCCATGACTTTCCCGATTTTGACGCCATTGCCGCCGCTTATGGTTTGTATTGTCTTTTTGAAACCTACGGATTGACCTCCTACATTATCTACGGCGAAGAAATTCAGGGTTTTTCCTTAGGAGAAACCATACGCACGTTGTCCATTCCCGTTCATCGCATTAAAGATTTCGCCCTTGAACCCCAAGACCAAATCATTCTCGTCGATAGCTGTCCTGGCAACAAAAATGTGACAGTCGTTCCGGATTTGACCATCGTAGGGGTTATAGATCATCACCCTCTGCCCCCCGTGCCACTTCAAGCCCTTTATTGGGATGTGCGCAGTCACTACGGTTCCTGTTCGACACTCATTTATGAATATTTCGCTGCGTCAAGTTTTCAACCTACCAAAAATGCCGCCACCGTGCTTTTGATGGGAATAATGATGGATACCAACTACTTGACCCGCGGGGTTTCTCAAGCGGATTTAGACGCATTCTCAGCCCTATACTTTCGAGCAGATTGGATTTCTGGCAACTATTTGCTCAACAATTCGCTCTCGGTCCACAATGTCCCCATTTTCCGCGAAGGTCTTGAGCACCTTCGTGTCTACAAAGGGTTTTGTTTCACCTTCATCTCGAAAGAAACCGATGCCGATACCATCGCCGTTATGGCCGATGATTACCTCCGATTTCATGAAGTAGCCTTTAGCGTCGTGGCTGGTTTGAATCAAGGGGAAATTAAAATTTCAGTCCGTAGTGAAGACCCAGGCTTAGCTGCAAGCAAAGTTGTCAGGCGAGCTCTTCATGGTATAGGTTACGGTGGCGGTCATAACCACATGGGCGGCGGAACTGTTTCGTTAACAAAATATTTGGGGCCGGACGATTTATATGAACGTTTTCGGGCTGCCATCGACCATTATATTCATGAGGTAACTTTATGAGCGATACCGTAACCCGGCTGATCCTTGGAGAACGTGAATACGTTATTATTGGGACCGCCCATGTGTCACAGGCCAGCATCCAAGAAGTCACCGAGGTCATCCGGGCCGAATCGCCAGACCTTGTTGCCGTAGAACTTGATGCGGGGCGTTACCGTTCGCTCGCAGAACCCCAAACTTGGGAAAAGCTCGATATCTTTGATGTTCTTAAAAAACGGCAAGGGTTTCTCTTGTTAGCCAATTTGGCACTTTCTTCCTTTCAGAAGAAAATTGGCGACAACGTTGCCGCTAAACCCGGGCAAGAAATGTTGGCAGCCGTACAGGTTGCGCAAGAACTGAATATTCCCTTTGAGTTGATTGACCGAGAAATTCAAATTACTTTACGTCGTGCTTGGAAACGTTCGAGTCTATGGGGAAAAAATAAGCTTTTGGCCTTACTGCTAAGTTCGGTCTTCAGCTCTGAGAAGAAATTAGAAGAACAGGATATTGAGTCTCTAAAAAAGAAGAATGAACTTGACCATATGATGGATGAATTGGCAAAAGAGCTCCCCACAGTCAAGTCCGTACTGATTGATGAGCGTGACCGATATCTCGCTTCAAAACTTTACGAGTCTGTAGGAAAAAAATTTGTAGTCGTGGTAGGAGCCGGGCATGTTCCGGGGATGTCCCGTGTTCTGAAAGACCTTCATTCCGGTCTATCCACGTCCGATGTGACTGACATCAATGTGATTCCGCCGCCATCTTGGTGGAGTCGCGTATGGCCATTCTTGATCCCTGCCGCGATTATTGGACTGATCGTAACGGGCATTCTTGTGAAAGGAAGTGCCGCGCTCCTGCCTATTCTTGCCAGTCTTGCTTTAACAACGGCAGGCTTTGCTGTTTTAGGCTCACTGCTAGCCTTGGCTCATCCTGTGACAATTCTTGTTGCGGCAATCACTGCTCCGGTGGCTGCTCTGTTCCACCCCTTGGTTCATGTCTTTTATTTTACCGGTACATCCGAAGCTTCGCTACGTAAGCCCCGTGTCCGCGACTTAGAAAACCTTTCTGCTGACTCTTCTTCACTCAGGGGCTTCTATCGAAACAGGGTTTTACGCATTCTTTTGGTCGTATTATTTTCAACAGTCGGGGCCACGATTGGCATGTACGCCACGCTGCCCGTTCTGTTGAAAACTTTTTTTGGCTAATCCAAAAAGGAATCTAGGAAAAAAACTGAAGTCTTCTTACTGAGAAGCTTTTGCTTGGTAATGCTCTCCGGCGGTTTTGTACTGGCTCGCATCTTTCTTTCCCGCTTCTTTGTAAACTCTGTATGCCTCAAGGTAGCCCTTAGCCAACAACGAGTAATCGTCCTGAGAGAGGTTACCTTTTGTTCCTACCAAGGCGGGAATATCAAATCGCTGGCCAGGATAGATCAGATCGGGATTGTGGATCTGGGCTTTATTGATTTCATAGATCGAAGGCCACAATACAGGATCTTTGTACCATTTATCAGAAATCCACCATAAGGTATCCCGGGGAACGACCTGATGAACTCCCAAAATTTTGGGTTGCGTAGAAGTAGGTGTGGCCTCAGGTGCCACTGGCTGAGGGCTCGCTTGAACCGCGACGGGAGTCGGTGCGGGGGCCTTTTTCACTGGTGTGGCAAAAAAAGCAAAGTACAAAGCAATTCCCAAACCAAGGAGTACGACAATAACCAGCGCAACAACCAAGGGCGCGTTGTTTTTTGACTGCGAGGGGTTCGACATGGTTTTTCTCCTTTCACTATAGATACTATCTCATTATCGCCCAAAATTCGACAAAACTTAAGCAATTGATCACGAAAGCAGCTTGAGACTTTAAACGGTAAAGCTTTTAAAACCTTTTTTATCTTATCGGTATCGGGCGAACAGAATCACGAATAATCAAATTGGGGTTAATCAAATGGATAGGCGAAGGTGCTCCACCCTTGAGCTTCTCGAACAAATACTGAACCGCAGACGCCCCCATTTCAATGGGATTTTGCCCGATTGTCGTCAAGCCTGGGTCAGAGTACTCACCAGCTAAAACGTTATCATAGCCGATGATACTGACATCAGAAGGAATCTTGTATCCTTGCTCCTTGAGTGCTTTCACTGCCCCTAAGGCCATGTAGTCGTTGGCCGCCAATAGCGCCGTAGGAAGATGGCCTTGACGAATCATTTCTTGCGTTCGACGGTACCCGCTATCCTTGGTAAAGTCCCCTCGGAGGATTTTGATTTTACTTTCTAGACCGTGTGAAGTCATATAGCGGCGGTAAGCATCCTCGCGAATCATCGCCACAGGAGAAACTTCTGGTCCACCCAAATGGGCTATTGAACGATGGCCATTTTGCCATAAATGATCTAAGGCTAATCGGATACCTTGGTCATTATCCGAACTTATAAACCCAACATGATCACCTTTCAATTCAAAGTCAATTATGCAAACAGGAATCTGCGACGCGGCGATTTCGGCAAGGTGTGGATCGTCTGACGTCATGCCTATAAAGATAACACCTTCAACATGTTTTTCTTGACATAATCGAATGTATGACTTTTGATTAGACAGGTCTCTTGTCATAGTAAACATGAGAAGATCGTAGCCATTATTAGACGAAGCCGTCGCGATTCCATCAAGAAATTGCGTACCGAAGTTTTCCATAAAATTAATTTCTGCACGACTAAGAAAGAATACGCCCAGTGTGTTACTTTTTTTTGTCACCAAACGTCGGGCAAATGTATTGGGCGAATAGCCTAGCTCAGTTGCTAACTTTTTAATTTTTTCTTTTGTTTCAGCGGCAACGAGAGGGCTATCATTTAGACTTCGCGAGACTGTCGAATGCGTGACCCCTGCCAAGCGAGCAATATCTTTTATTGTCATAGTCAATTCGCTCCTCATGTAGACACCAAGATGCTACCAAACGCAATCATCATGAGCCTAAACGAAATTTCTGACAAGCATCAAAAAAAATCTTAACCGAGCATTCCCCCTGTCCCATTGCGTTCACCGCACGCACTTTTCTTGTATTTAACTCTTGACAACCGCCCATACGGGGTTAAAATGAGGTTACTCTTATTGCACACGTGTGTATGCGGATCAGAGTAAATCACCAAAAGGAGGAATCGCATGAAGAGCTTCACAAAAGCACTTTTTACGATGTCCACAGTGGCCCTTCTGGGCCTCGGAGTTGCGGCGTGTTCGAAACCGGCACCCAAAACCATCACTCTTCGTTTGAGCCTGTATAAGCAGGAAATCGCGAAGCAATTCAAAGACCTCACGGATGCTTTTACAGCAGCCAACCCCGGGATCGTCATCAATACGGAAATTACTCCCAATGATGGTGGCGCTGCCCAAGCTGCCGCCGCTGCGGCTGGTAAACTGCCCGACATCATTCAATCGCCTGCTTACGCAGCGGACTTCCAGTTGGCAAAACAAGGTTATGCAGTAGATTTGACCAATCTGCCCGTCATCAAGGATGTAAACCCGGATCTGCTCGATGGCGTGACTTACGAAGGCAAAATCATTGCCCTTCCCACCGATGTTGGAACCCTAGGCATCCTCTACAACAAAGCGATTTTCGCCAAGTATAACCTCAAAGTACCCACCACTTATCTCGAACTGCAACAGGTGGCTCAGACTTTGAAGAAAAACAAAATTACACCGTTTGCTGGCCTGTTGAAAGAAAACTGGTCGATCGGTCACTTCATGGAACTTCTGCATGGTTCAATGCTGGGCGCCAAGGGCTATGATGGCCTCAAAGGCTCTGCTGCAATAGCGAAATTTGCTGAAGACATGAATCAAGGTAAAGCTGACTGGGGCAAAGTTGTTGACCTGAAGGCCATGTTCCGAATCATGGACTGGTACCACTCCAACATGAGCAAGAATGCCCTCAATAACGCTTGGAATGAAGAAGTTGCAGAGTTTGCTTCGGGCAAAACGGCCATGGTTGTCCAAGGTCAATGGTTCATCAACCCTACTATTGCCGCCGAAAAAGCCGCCAACACCAATTTCGATATTGGGTTCTTCCCCTTCACATGGTCAAACAACCCTGCTGAAAACAAGTTCTTCTCTTCGGCCGACTCGACCTTTGTCTTGTCAACTCAGTCTTCCCCCGAAAAACAAGCCGCTGCTGAAAAGTTCCTTAACTTCTTGGCTACCCCTGAAGCTATCAAGATTTGGACTGGCGAATTCAAACTCGTCCCGGCGTTCAAAGACGCCGACTTGAGCAGTATGCCCTCTGCTTTTGGCGACATCGCTGCAAGCGAAAGCAAGTTGGGCAGCTACTCCTGGGAATTCTCTTTGGCTCCTGACCCCACGTGGGAAAATGCTATGAAAAACGGTGCACTCGGTTACGTTCTGGGAAAAATGACTCCCGATCAAATCGCCGCCAGCATCAATAAGTCCTGGAAAGAAAACTACAAGAACTAAGTAATCTTTACGATATAAGCTAGAGAAGGAAGGCTTCGGCCTTCCTTCTTTTTCGCCGAAACATTGAGGAAGCGATTTCTGGGCTTCCCTTGGCATACACTCAACGAGGTGCTCTATGGTTATTAATAAGTGGAAATCCAGGTCGAGCTTTATACTCTTTTTGTTGCCGGCATTGGCCTTCTATTTTTTCTTTGCTATTCTTCCACTTTTACAAGGATTTTGGCTGTCAACAACAAACTGGGATGGAACAGCTCCATGGACACCGGCACAAATTAGTATTCCGGTGTTCGAAAAAAAAGTCCTTGACCAGACCCCAAACCCATCAGACAGAGCGTTGCTGCTCAAGTACTATACAAAAAACCCCGCGGCAGGAATGTATCAACGCCATGATCTTTACGGCTTGGACCGCTACCGCTTGTTAATGATCTTTTCCGCTCGCGGCATAGTGAACCCTGATTTTCAAAATATCGGATTAAAAAACTACACTGACATTTTCACTGGCAACATCGATCCCAAGTTTTTTCCCCAGAATTATCACCAAGCAAAATTTCAAGAAGGGGATCCCCTCGATAATATTCGTTTAATATCACAAGACGAGTGGCAAAGACGTTTTACAAACCACATTCACGATCAAACTGAATTATCTTTTTTATATCAGGCCTACACTCTGACCCCTAAAGGCTATGAACTCAACAAATCATTTATCCCGCTTTCTTCGACTGATATTCAAACAGCTTTAACTGCCATTCCTGGGCTCGGCGATGCATGGAATGACTTTTATGGCGACGTCACTGATGCTGGAGCGCAGTTAAAAACCCCAGGAATCGTCGACGAACTAATTCAGAAATTAGGCCCTGTCAAAGCACATAAAATCGCGCCTTCGGGTTTGGTGCAATTACAATCTTTAGGACAATATGCCTATAAAGAAGCGTATTTGAAACACTTAGTCGCACATTATTGGTATGTCGCCAAAATCCGCATGGGTGTTTTAGTGTTCACGATCTTCTTCACAGTATTCAATGTCCTCTTTGTCAATGTTCTAGCTTTACTGTTAGCATTCGCCTTAGATACCAAAATTAAATCTCGCAATATCCTTAGGTCTGTTTTCTTTATCCCCAACGTTCTTTCTTTAATCATCGTTGCATTTATCTGGCAGTTAATATTCACTCAAATGCTTCCAAAGTTGACAGGATATTCAGATTGGATCATGAACCCTGACATAGCACCTTGGTTGACAGTTCTTGTTGCAACCTGGCAAGGTGTCGGTTATTACACCATTATTTACCTTGCTGGCTTACAAAACGTCCCACAAGAATTGCTAGAAGCCTCTTCGATCGACGGGGCGCGTGTCTGGACAAATTTCAGAAAGGTTATCCTACCCATGATGTTTCCTGCCATCACCATTTGCCTCTTCTTAAGTACGGCGGGTGCTCTGAAAACTTTTGATATTATTTTTGCGTTGTATCCGTCCAATTCGACGGCTGTAGGTGTGGATAACGTTGTCATTAACATCTTCTACGACGCTTTCCGTGATAAGCATGCCGGGGCGGCGACAGCAAAAGCCGTGCTTTTGATGGCTGTCATACTCATCATCAGCGGTATTCAGATCACTCTCACCAAAAAGAAGGAAGTTGAGCTATGAGTTCAGAAAATTCTGCACTTCCCCGGCGTGCCAAAACCGTTCAGTTGGGTTGGATCATTTTTGAACTTGTTATGATCCTCTTAGCAATGATTTTTATTTACCCGACAATCTATATTCTCATTAACTCCTTTAAAGGGACGCAAGAGATCGTTGTCAATCCGATTGGACTCCCACCCCACCCCTCATTTGAAAACTTTATTAGTGTTTTGCAGCGTGAGGGCGCGGGCGGTTATACTTTTCTCCAGTCCTTGTTAAATACGCTTTTGATAACTGTGATCAGTGTCTCGGGCGTTATATTGATCAGCTCTATGGCGGCCTACGTTTTAGCTCGAACGAAATCAAAGGCGAGCTGGGTAATCTTTTCAATCTTTGCTTTCTTTACCGTAATTCCTTTTCAGCTCATCATGGTGCCGCTGGTTGTATTGGCGACTGACCTACAATTTCAAAATATTTGGGGACTTTCGTTGATGTACTGGGGTCTGGGGGCCCCAGCCGCTGTCTTTATGTATCACGGCTTTATCAAATCCATTCCTTATTCGCTAGAAGAATCGGCTTCGATGGATGGGGCGAGCCACACAAGACTGTTTTTTCAAATTGTCCTTCCCCTGCTTACTCCCATTACTGCCACGATCACGATTCTTGACATCTTGTGGGTTTGGAACGACTTTCTCTTACCCTATATTATTTTGAAACAAGGGACATTGGTACTCTTTCAGTTCAATTTCTTCGGTCAGTTTACCCAAGACTTTGGAGCTTTGACTGCATCCTTGGTGATGTCGGCAACGCCGATTATTATTCTGTATTTTGCGATGCAGAAGTTTATTATCAAGGGGATCTCTGCCGGGGCGGTTAAGGGGTAGGTTAAGGCCTAATCCACGCATTCATTTCCAAACAAATTCCATCCTGTATAAGAAAAGAAAGGGGGCTACTTGCCCCCTTTCTTTTTGCCTAGCCTACCTTCTTTTTACCTACTCTTCAGTTTTCCGTTTGGTACTTTTCTTTGCCTTTGGCATTGGTGACGGCATCACAGTGGACTCTGCCAAAGAGTCTGTCAAAAGGGTTTCAAGGAGGAACCCTCCATTTTCTGCCTTAAGTTTCCAATCTTCCATCAACTGATATAGAATTTTAATTGCGTCACCGGCGACATGAAGATCTTTGTTTTCAGCAAAGGTCTCGGTAACAGCAGAGGCAAAGAACCACCAAAGCACGTAATCGAACCCCTCTTTGCTGAACCACGCCTTTCCATCAAAGTCATGAACACCCATGGCCTGTCGAACTTCCAACAAAGAAACCAGTTTCGTCAGGACTTCGCCTTCTTTTCGCGACGAAAGATCTAAATCTTTGGCCCAGCCACGAGTTTCGATAAGAATTTTCAGCCATTGTACGGAGTTGTGCGCGTCGACCCAAGGTACTCCTAAATCAAGAAACAAACGCAGTACTTTTCGGTCTAGGTACCAACTTTCAAAGATTGCCTTGGAATTTGGTTCCACCCCCGAAGCAGAAGCGACTTCAGAAATTCTCGCTAACACCGCTTTGGCCAGAAATACATAAATTAGCGTGGAAGGTTCCCTTAAACGAGTATCCAACAACCCAGCGGCTTTTGTTAAGGTTTTTTGATCCTGATATAAACTCGCCACACGACCAAGGCTGAAACAGCCGTCGATATCGGCTAAGACCTCATGAATCACGGCAGAAGGATCAATCATAGTACCCATGAAATCTCGCACTCTCCAAAAGAAAAACGACAGCTTGGCTTGAATATCGTTTCGAAAGGCCTCGTCAAGCGGTCGTTTAGCCAAGGCAACATCCGCTAAAGCGCGAAAAACAGTGGGCTGAAAGACTTCATAGAACCCCTGATAAACCGTACGATGCGTCATGTCATGAAGAGCCTCAGAAATATCATAGACACCACTACCGTTCAATTCATCACAAAGTCTTCGAATCGGGTATGTCTGCGAATCTTGGACTTCTTGAATATTCCAGAAAACCTGGTGTTGGTAGCCCTTCAATTCGATGTAAAGACCAGAGCTCGTGACCGATGAACTGGCTCGAATATACCAAAGCCCAGAGGTTTGTTCTTGCAAAAGAACAAACCAAGAGTCTTCGTGATGAAGATGCAAGGCCTCGCCAATCTCCGTCTGTTTCATACTCTTTGAGCCATCGGGATTTTTTACCGAGTAGCCGGCCGAAGTTTTGATCCAGCCTACGGCTTTTTCATAAGAGTTGTTATACAAAACAAGGGCGCGTTCATACTCATTGCCGTTAGAATACGCAAAGACATTTTCATTCACGGTACCCTGAGGTGTCCAAAAGTCATAAAGATAAAAGTTCCTTACTTCCGCAAATAAGTAGCGTTTGTGCATAAGGGGAAAGATTTCGCGTTCATGGCGTTCGATAAGCCCCTGATCCAGCTTTTCATCCCAATAGGCTCGACGATATTCCATGCCGTACTTCTCACGGAAGCCCTCTACCTGCCCATGACCAAACATAGGCGTTCCCGGCATTGTAACCATCATCGTGGCTACACCAAAATACTTATCTCCCGTCCCAAACTGAACTGCAGCAGTTTCTTCATCCGGATTGTTCATAAAATTCACAAACCGTTTCAGAATGTCGGGGTCAAACTCTAGCGTATTCTTGATGGTGTAACGATATTTTTCGTTTTCTTCTTTTTTGAACATGTGCATGAAAGCAGAATTGTAGACGCGATGCATTCCCAGGGTTCGCACGAAATACCCTTCCATCATCCAAAATGCTTCGGCAAGCAATAAGGTGTCAGGAACTTCTGCGGCAACTCTATCGACGACTTCCCGCCAAAATTCCACCGGCATAGCTTTGTCAAAAGCATCGCGGTTCAAACCATGCTCGGCTCTCGTGGCAATGTCACCACCAGAACCAGGTTGAGGAAACCACAACCGTTGAATGTGTTTCTTTGCCAGAGTCATTGCGGCGTCAAAACGAATAATGGGAAAGTTCCGTGCCACATGGAGAACCACTTGAATAATGGCTTCACGCAACTCAGCATTCAAATAATTCAGCTGAGCCGTATCGTTCCACGGCATCGAAGTTCCATCATTACCATGGTAGATAAACCGCACTCGTCCACTTCGCTTGTCACGGTGCAAAAAGACGACCGCGGCATCCGAGCGTTCATAGTAATGGTCCTCAAGTTTTACCTCGAGAGCCGGGTCTTGGCTAAGGTCGGCTCCGTTAAAGGTGTAATTGGGAAATGGGCATTGGTCGAGCTGAAGAAACCAATCCGGATGTTCCGAAATCCACCGACTGTCCATGGAGGTGTGATTCGGAACCATGTCGCTGGCAAGACGTATACCTCGTTTTCGGCATTTCTCACGCAAAACACCTACCGCATCCCAACCACCGAGCTCCCCGGCTATGTCATAATCATATAACGAATACGCAGAGGCTTCCGCTTCAGGGTTTCCGCACATCTGTTTGATTCGCTTCGAGGCCTTCGAGCGTTCCCATAGACCGATCAACCACAGAGCGTTAAACCCTCTTCGCGCGATCAGATCAATTTCTTCGTCAGGAATCTGATCCAAGGTGCGAATTTCACGCCCATACTGTTTTGATAGCTGATCTAACCAAACCAGGGTACTCTTAGCCAGCAAAATGACGCGAGGCATCCACTCCTTGTCCATACTAAAGCGTTCTGGTTCATCATCCAGACCGCCATAACTGAGCGAGGAATCATAGCCTTCAGATTTTAACCCACCGCCTTTCCAAAAGAGGCGTTCTTCTTCTTTCATGAAGTCGAGCGACCCCAAAAGCTTCATGAGAAACTTTCCTAAAAGCAGACCCCAACGTTCTCGTATATACTGGAGCTGACCGTATAGCGAAAAAGGAACAGCAACCGCAGGACTCCTGAGCATATCTACCAAAGTTTGGTGGTCGGGTCCGAATGCTGGAAGCCCTGAAAAGAAGGTTTTTAGGGCCTCAAGGAACGCGGCATAGGAGCTCGAGGAGCGCAGATCGCGATCATCAAAAAGTTCTAAATACGGACCAAAGGCAGGGTTCGCATTGGCGAGCCATAGCATAAGGATCTCTTCGA
Source organism: Spirochaetales bacterium (assembly GCA_013044245.1). Classification (GTDB taxonomy): domain Bacteria; phylum Spirochaetota; class Spirochaetia; order JABEVK01; family JABEVK01; genus JABEVK01. The sequence goes on from JABEVK010000107.1 coordinate 12,328, forward strand.
GAATCATTTCGCGATGACTGACCGAACCTGTCTTTCCCGCCAAAAAATCGCTTTCAGAAAGCTTGCCTTGGTAAACTTCCACATTGGGAAACAGATGTACAAACCGGGCCAGTACTTCATCCGTGGCGTCACGCCCCAAGGACAAGGTAATGGCATCCAAACACCGCACAAAAACGTCCTGCCCCATTTCTTCACGGTAAAGTTCAGCGACGTAGTGAAGAATCTCATCTATGAGTCCCATCGCATTCAGCTGCCCCGGAAGAATGGCCTTTTCGGGACTGCGCGCCAAGTCTTTTTTGTCATTCATGGACTTAGCAAACACTCGCGTTGCTAAGTAGTTGGGAAACACAACGTTACCGGTCAGGGAAAACAAACTCTGATCAAAATTGTACAGCTCACGGGCCTGACGCGATATATGAAACTCCATGGTAACGCTTCGGCCAGGAGACCGTCGAGTCTTACCACCTGCGGTCAACCTCTTCTCAAGGGTGGTCAAACGGATCGTAAACGGCATAGTGCCTCCTTAGATGCCATGCTTTCGGGCCTTGAGAAGACCCTGCATCGTGCTAATAAATTGTTGAGATGACAGTAAGTCCTCTAAGGAGGGCTTCATACGGTAAGACCAGTTATTGGAGGATACTGTTCCCGGCACATTAATTCGCTCTTGTGCGGGGTCCTCTTCAAGAAAGGATGGTTCCAACAAAAACCAATCTTGGAGCGGTACAATGCACAGTCGGGATTGCGTGGTCAGCAGGCCGGCAAAAAACTGACGAGCCACTTCCGGAGTTATCGCCCCATCGAGGGGGTCAATACCAAGCGCAGAACAGGCGCCGTGCTCGGGCTCTTCTGACCACCATTGCCGCAATGTCGACGTATCATGAACTGAGGGGGTTGTCACCGATAAGTCGGGGTAGGATTGCACAGGATAATAGGGCTGACCCGGTGCGTCCCAGTTTCTGGCCCACCGTAATACTCGTAAGCTCAGAATTCCCAGGTCGCGTAAGGCACCGGGAACGCTGGGGGGAACACTCCCTAAATCTTCGGCGCACACCAGCATATCAGTGGCCTGACGGAGAACCGCCAGCAACTTTCTGCCTTCGGCATCCCACAACTTAAACGACCCTTCTCGTGCCTCATGAATCAAACGTTCAAAATTCCAACGTTCTTCAGTAGACAAGCTTTCGTAGGCCCTGGTGGTGTAATAGTAAGGCGTCGGATAAAAATCGTCATCGATCTTTAAAAGCGTCCTGTTGCGGTACCAGCTGTAGAGCATGGCTTTGGCATGCTCAGAAACCGGCAACGCGGCTAAGGCTTTTTCGCCCCCCAGAGTATTTTTGAACCGATACAGGTCCTCTTCGCCCACCTGACGGAGGGCTAACGAAACCACGGTTTCCGCTTCAACACCCAACCGTTCTCGAACCTCTATCCCAAAGATATGAGGTTCCGATAACCAAACCAAACGCCCCTCATCAAACCCGAGGTTTCGCAGTTGTTCACGGCGCAGGGGCTGACTGGGGCGAAAGTACCCCAAGTGACCTGTAAAGTTCTGTTGTGACGAAACCCACAATCTAAAAAAGCCCAACACGTGATCAATACGGTAGGCATGGTAGAATTTCGCGGCATGAGCCAAGCGCTCTCTCCACCAGGCATAAGAATCGCGACTCATGACTTCCCAATTGAAGGACGGAAAGCCCCAACTCTGACCATCAGGGTTTTCGCCGTCAGGCGGAGAACCGGCACGCCACGTCAAATCAAAAAGTTCGGGATGCGACCAAACGTCAGCGCTGTCTTCGTTGAGAAGAATCGGGATATCACCTTTGACTGCCACCCCCTCGAGGTGACAGGCCTGGGTTGCCGCCTGAAATTGCCTTTCAGCGTGTATTTGCAACCACACATAAAATCCAGCTTCCTCGCTATTCTCTTGAAATAGTCGTTCGAGGTTTCCCGCCGGCTCGCGATGCTCCGGCCAGCTCTGCCAACCGGCATACAGGTAACGAGCCCTCAAAGCACTAAAAACAACATAGCCCAAACCCCACGAGCGTTCGGCAAGCCATGCCTCTTTTTCTTTCGTCCAGGATTTTTTTGCCTTAGCCAGCTCATACAATTGCCGCAAAAGAGGCAGTTTCCTTCCCCAAACGACGTCGAGCTGCGCTCGCGGCAAAGGATCCAAATCCGCTCGGAGTTGATGAATTGCGGCTTTCACCTTGTCAGCTTCGGGAAGATCGGCCAACCTGAGGTACACCGGATGCAGGGCAAACGCACTTAACGCATTATAAGGCGACGTGGAAAAACCTGTATCGTTGACAGGAAGAAGTTGGAGTACCTCGAGGCCCGTTTGAGCGGCAAATCGAGCAAAAATCGCCAAGTCGGGAAACTCGCCAATCCCCGTACTCTGCTGAGAACGCAAAGCCGCTAAAGGTACGCTAACGCCAGTTAAATAAGCGGACTCGTGGAAAAACTTCATGAATCAAAAACCTCCGATCAACCGTTATCGAGTGTTTCCCGACGGCGGATCTCATCGCGAACGTGAGCCGCTTCTTCGTAATTTTCTTGCGCTACTAGCGCTTCCAGTTGTTCTTTAAGCCGAGCCAGAATCTGCTCTGCTTCGGATGCTTCTTCGTCCGAGAGCACTGCTTCTGTTTCATCGGTCGCGTCGATCTCATCAATCTCGCCGACCGGGGGAGCCGCTTGCTGAAGCTGATCAATGTCGATGCCCGCTTCTTCTACCAGGGCTGATTCGATCCAAATCGAACACGACGCTCGCACCGCCAGAGCCAAACCATCCGAAGGACGGGCATCGATTTCAACCAGCTTGCCGTCTTGTTTCAGAATCAGATTGGCGTAGTAAGTCCCCTCAGAAAGGGTATGGATCACGACACGATCAAGGCTCGTGTCGAGTTCTCTCAGCATATGAAGCATCAAGTCATGGGTGAGCGGCCGGGGAATTTCCACTTCACCCAGCCCCAGCAAGATATTTTGCGCTTCTAGCGGGCCGATAAAAATGGGAACTGCTTTTTCTTCCGTCAAGGGCTTTACCAAAACAGCGTTCCCCTGATCGGTTTTAGCCACTGTCCAGATTTTGGCTTCAACCAGCATTACAACTCCCTTTTCGCCGAATTCTGCAGGTAGTGAATCAGGGTATCAAAGTCCACATACCCTTTTGCTAGGGCGATTTCTCCAAATAGGCGTTTATCGCCCGTTTTCTGCAAGGTTAGAACTTCTTGACACTGTCCGGACGACAGCACACCGAGACGAACCAATCCTTCTCCAATTTTTTCTTGATAGTGATTAGCAGGCATCTCTTTCACCTCCCAGTGCCTATTGATATTCCTGGAACGCGCCAGCATGGCTTGAATCTTGCGGACAAGATCGGTGCGCGGTAAGTCGAGTTGGGCAACCCCAGATTTCTGGGCAGCCTGCGCCACAGCCAAGGCAACGGCAAAAACGAGGGAGGGGTGGAAGGGTCGAGGCACCACCACACCCTGAGCGCGCTCTTCGGGGGGAACTAACTCGGCGATTGCACGCGCCGCCGCCAATTTCATTTCTTGATTGACTTCGGTGGCCCGCACGTCTAAAGCACCACGAAAAATCCCCGGAAAAGCCAAAACATTATTGATTTGATTCGGCAAATCCGAGCGCCCGGTGGCTATCACCTTCGCCCCCGCTTTGAGTGCCTCGCCGGGAAGGATTTCAGGGTCAGGATTGGCCAGAGCAAACACCACGGGCTGGCTGGCCATAAAACCAATCCACTCGGGGCGGAGCACACGAGGAGCACTCACACCGATAAACACATCGGCCCCTTTTAAGGCATCGGGTAAAGCGCCTCGAAGACGGCGTGGGTTAGAAACTTGCGCCAGCTCGCGCATCGCCGTACTGAAACTTTCTTGAGAATCTTGAATAATGCCGTCTCGATCACAGACGACCACATCGACCACTCCTGCGTTGAGAATCATCCTCGAAATGGCCGTCCCAGCGGAACCGGCACCGTTGACGACAACACGCAAGGAGGTAAAGGGTTTACCTACGACGGTAGCAGCATTCATGAGCGCAGCCAACACCACCACAGCTGTTCCATGCTGATCATCGTGAAACACCGGGATCGAAAGCGAGTCCTGCAAGGCCTTTTCTACGTAAAAACACCGGGGAGCAGAAATATCTTCGAGGTTAATGCCCCCAAACGATGGCGCCAAGGCCCGCACCACTTGAATGATTTCATCGGGGTCTTGCGTCGACAGAACCAACGGAACGCTGTCGATGCCAGCAAAATCTTTAAACAGGAGAGACTTACCCTCCATGACAGGTAAACCGGCCTCGGGACCGATATTTCCCAAGCCCAGCACGGCACTTCCGTCACTGATGACCGCCACCAAGTTGCCCTTTCCCGTGTAGCGATAAACATCCTCGGGATTTTTCGCTATGGCGCGACAGGGGGCTGCGACGCCAGGCGTATACAGCAACGCCAAATCGTCATTGCTAGACGCATGACGTTTGGGTACCGTCTCGAGTTTGCCTCGCAATTTTTCATGGAGCTCCAGCGACGCTTGATCAATATCCTGCATAAGGACAGTTTAGGAGAAAATTCGGCAAACTACAAGCTGAAAATCTTTGGGTTTGGTGCCAAGACCGAATGTCTACTCAGCGAGGCAGACGCGATTACGACCAGCCTCTTTAGAACGATACATGGCCTGGTCAACACGTTCAATAAAGGGTTGCGACGAGAGGTCTTTGGTGGGTTGGAACTCGGCAACTCCTAAAGAAACAGTCACCGAAAGGAGATGGTCATTAAATCGGACCACAATGCTTTCGACCGCTTGGCGAATACGCTCCGCCACCTCAGTAGCCTGTTCTAAGGCAGTCTCAGGAACTAAAATAATGAACTCTTCACCACCGTAACGAGCGGCCAAATCAATATTGCGAACATTATCGAGCACCTTTCGTGCCACCGCCTTCAGTACTTCGTCTCCCGCCAAATGCCCGTAAGTATCGTTAAGCCGCTTAAAGTGGTCGATATCGAGCATGATGAGGCTAAAGGGCGGACGCCCCTTTTCCCACCGCTGAACCCGTTCCTGAAGTGTGTTAAAAAAGACATGCTTGAGCTTGAGTTTCGTCATCATGTCGGTGGTGGTCATATCGTACAGAAAAGCGTTGTACATGGCGATGGCGGCAAAACTGCCAATATTCAACAGGTAAGATTTGTCTCGTTCGTCGAAACCCGAACCACCGATTTTTTCGCCCAAGATCAAAAGCCCGTTAATTGCCCCCTTGGCTCTGAGGGGGACAATAATAGTAGGGTCAATACTGCGAAGGACCTCAATTTCTGGGCTAGGCGGCAAGACTTTTTCAAGATCTTGCAGGGTGTGGCACTGAAAACGCGAATTCATGTATTCGATCAAGCCGCTTTTTTCGGGGATGGAGTAGTCCCGTTCATGGTCGATCTCGAAGCCTAAAAAGCCGCGGTGCAAAGAAAAATCCACCGAATCTATGCTTTTTTTGGAAAAGAATGCGGCCTTCATGACAGTTAAGGCCCCTAAACAGGTGTAGAGGATAGAATCGTTAAGAAAATTGTAGTCAAGGGTGGACGTCAGGCTCTTACTGATCTCAAGCAAATTCTTCAGATCAAAGATTTCTTTTTCGAGATCTTGTTTTGTAACCTTTCGCCCTTCCAAGCTTTTTGATGACATTTTTATCCGTTATTTCAAATAGTCGACAGCATTTTCAAAAACTTTAAGCCCTAAGGATCCAACTTCGCGGCGCCTGCGCCATAGGGGGTGAAGAAAGCGCGACGTGAAGGCCTCGGGGTGAGGCATAAGACCAAAAACCCGGCCTGTCGGGTCGGTAATCCCGGCGATATTGTCTTGGGAGCCATTAGGGTTTTCGTTTTCATACGTCAACGCAATCAACTGCCGCTCTTTCAAGTCTTTCCTCACCTGCTCATTTAAGGTCACAAAACGGCCCTCACCGTGCCGGATGGGCAAATCCGCTTCTTGCAAATCACGGAGCCACGGGCTCACACTTTTGTCATTATACCGTACTTTTACCCACTTATCTTGAAAAAGCCCGTGGTCGTTGGTGATCAAACTCACTGTTGGCGTCCAATCCCCCTCGATGTTTGGTAAAAGGCCCATTTTGACCAGTGTTTGAAACCCGTTGCAGATGCCCAGAACTAAGCCCCCCCGAGCAAGCAAAGCGTCAACCTCGTCTTTCAGACGACTTTTTACCATTTGTCCAAAAACTCGGCCAGAACCGAGGTGATCGCCAAAGCTAAACCCTCCAGGAAAGGCCAAGATCTGTACTCCCGATAAAGCTCGAGAGTCTTCGATCAACGACGTGAGGGGTAAAAACTGGGGTGTGGCCCCCGCCATCTCGAAGGCTTGTCCGAGCTCAAGGTCCGCATTGATGCCAAAGCCGGTTAGAATACCTACATTTATCATATTTTTCCTCATACCAACGTGGCCAGAACATTCCAGGCCGTTAAAAGTTCGTCAAGCTCGACCTCGATAAGCCGCTTACCCCGGCTTTCGACGATCAACTGCGAGGAACTCGTGACCACGCCGATCACCGACAGCGGAGATCCGCTGAAGAGCTTTTGGACTTCTTCCCAGTTCTCTGGAGCAACACTGAGCAAAAAGCGTGATGGACTTTCGCTAAACAACAGTTCGGCATCAGTGGCTTGATGCCAAAAATACCCAGGAATCTCGTCTAACGTCACCTGTGCGCCACACCGACCACCGATCATCGATTCGGCCAAAGCTACTGCCAAGCCCCCATCCGACAGGTCGTGGGAACTGCGAATCAAGCCTCGACGAAGGGCTTGGGCCAGGGTCTTGTAGTAAGCAAAGGCTCGTCTGGGTCGCACAGTAGGCGTGCCTGGCAGTTGATGCCCCAGTACTTTCTCAACGATAGAACCCGCCATCTCCGGTCGAGTTTCGCCCAACAAGAGGATCAAATCGCCAGCTTCTAAAAAGTCAGTGGTGCAGGCCCGCGAGATGTCAGAAATCGCGCCCATCAGCGAAATGAGCAGAGTCGGGCGAATCGAGACTTTTTTGCCGTTCATGACGGCGTCATTTTTCATCGAGTCTTTTCCTGAAATCAGGGGCAAGCCATAGGCCAAGCAGGCATCACGAAGCCCTCGGCAGGCCCGAACCAACTGGGCCAACTTATAAGGTCCGTCAGGGGTTTGGGCGGACTCAACGGGGTCTGGCCAGCAAAAGTTATCCAAAACACTGGCTCGCTCGGGGTCCCCTCCGACCGAGATATGGGCACGAAAAGCTTCGTCGACGGCATTCATGGCCATCGCATACGTATCAGTATCGCCGTAGCGGGGACAAACGCCGTGCGTGACCGTCAGACCCTTGGGTGACCACGGGTACATCCGCAGAACCGCGCCGTCGGTGGGCCCATCCGCTTTTTCGCCGCAAAATGGTTTAACGACCGAACGCGCCTGAACCTCGTGGTCGTACTGACGGACAAGACTCTCTTTACTGGCCACTACGGGGTCCGCCAAAACTTTTAAAAGCAGCTCTTTAAGGTTGGCAGGGTTCCCTAGGGGCGTTTCGTGACGGACAGGGGGTACCCAAACTGCCCGTAGCTGCATCCGGGGTAACCCTCCGTGCAAAAACTCCAGGGCAATTTTGGCGACGATCGTTTTGTGGTAGTAAGCTTCAACAAACCCCGAAGCTGTGAACTGCCCCACCACAGCACCTTCAACATCCCGTTGGTGGGCAAGCTTGAGAAACGCCTCGATTTTGTCAGGAGCCACCGCCAAGCTCATACGTTCCTGGCTTTCCGAGACAAGAATTTCCCAAGGCGCTAAGCCGGCATACTTTAAGGGGCATAGATCCAGATCTAAGCGGATTCCGTTCGAGGCCTCGGCCATTTCGCCAAACGAAGACGATAACCCTCCGGCACCGTTGTCGGTAATGCCTTTGTACAGGCCAAGGTCACGCGCTTCGAGCAAAAAGTCTGACATTTTACGCTGAGTAATAGGGTCACCGATCTGAACCGCACTGGTGGGACTGGCCTCATCCAAGGCGAGCGATGAAAAAGTCGCCCCATGGATGCCATCTTTACCAACACGACCACCTAGCATGACGGCCAGATCACCAGGTTCAATATGTTTCACTGTGGCGTCTTCACCCAAGATTTTCGCAGGCAGAACCCCACCGGTTCCACAAAAAACCAGGGGTTTGCCCAAGTAGCTTTCGTCAAAAAGGAACCCGCCCGACACCGTGGGGATTCCGGAATGGTTGCCACCTTCGACAATACCCCGGTGGACTCCTTCAAGCACTTTTTTGGGAGGCAGGAGCCCTGAGGGAATTTGGTCAGCCGGGGTCCTGGGGTCACCGAAACACAGAAAGTTGGTATTAAAGATGGGCTTGGCCCCCTTCCCCGTCCCCAAGATGTCGCGATTGACCCCAACAATCCCGGTTATCGCGCCTCCAAACGGGTCGAGGGCGCTGGGACTGTTGTGGGTTTCCACTTTAAAGCAAACTAAGGTGGAATCATCAAATTCGACAACACCAGAATTGTCATGAAATACCGACTTAAGCCAAGGACGTTCCGGCGTCAAATCGCGGGTAGTTTGCTTGATAAAGGTCGAATACAGCGAGGTAATCTGAGTGACCTCGCCGGTGACCTTATCGTGGTAAGCAATTTCGGCTTGAAAGATTTTATGTTTGCAATGTTCGCTCCAGGTTTGAGCCAACATTTCTAACTCAACATCCGTCGGCTCGACGGAAAGGCCAACCGAACGCCGGGATTTTTGAACTTCCGGGTCAAGGTAATACCCTTGGATGGCCCGCATTTCTTCTTTGGTCAACGCCAGCAGTCGTTCTTTTGATAGTTTTAACAACGCCGCTTCATCTAAGGCGGTAAGAGGTACGTTTTCGGCCCGTCCGCCCGAGGTAATCTTGACCACGGGGTAAAGGTCGGGAAATCGACGGCCCTGAGTCCACTCAAGGCGATTCAGGACAATGGCTTGTTGTATCAACGGGTTATGCAGTCTGGCTGTCAGTTGAGCGATTTCGGCCGCTGTTGCCGCAGACGATAGGGCAAACAGGTACAAAACCGCGGTTTGCACGACGGCCTCTTCGGGCCAGAATTTTTGTAGTCTAAACCCCAGCGCTTCGCGAGCGGTAATCGCGACGGGGTCGGTGACACCGGCCTTAAAACTCACTTCGATGGCGAGGGTCCAGTCGGCCAACGGGCTGACGCTGGGCCCGGTGCCGTCACAGCGGCCTTGCTGAACCACTGGGTCCGCAAACACCCCTACCAAAGAGGCTTCGTTTAAGCCGCAGGTTTGGTCCAGAAGGATAACATCTAAGGTTTCAACAGCCTTTAAAGTCGGGTATTGCCCCGACGCCTGTAAGTTTTTCAGCAGTTTGGCGCCTCGACCATCAAGTTGAGGCCGGGCATAGCAGATTTCCACTCTCATTGTGGCCCTACTGTAGCAAAAACCAGCAAGACCGTCGAGAACACGTCAAGAATTCCACCAAGATTGTAGGGTTTTGATCACAGCCACTTCATCCGGACGCGCCGCTCCCTGTTGAAGGGCTAATTCCCAAAGCAGCGCAAGGATCAACCGGCGGGTTTCTTCGTGAAAAATATTCTCGGCCAGAATACGAAAACCCTCTTCACGGCGCGCTTCTTGCTCAAACTGCTCAAGACAGCTATCAAAATCGTCAAACTTGAGCTTGGCGACGATCTGATCCAGATCTTCAAGTTCTGCTTCTTCAATCTTGCCATCAGCTAGGATGACGGCCTTAATCGCGCCTGACAGAAACACCCTCTCCTGACGACTGAGTTTGTGCAAATCGTGCATAACAACCTCCTTGGTGACAATTGGACGCTTGAACCTAATTATAGTATATTCCCAGAATATCTGACTGTAAAAGGAGAGTATTATGCCTTTCACGCTTCCTAAACTTCCCTACGACTTCAACGCCCTCGAACCTGCCATTGACGCTAAAACGATGGAAATTCACTGGGGAAAGCACCACCAGGCTTACATTAACAATGCGAATACTGCCCTCGAGAACACCGAATTTGCTTCTTGGTCGGTCGATGAAGTCCTTCGCGGGTTGGCCAAGATTCCCGCCGACAAGCAAACCGTTCTCCGCAACAACGCAGGCGGCCACATCAACCACAGCTTTTTTTGGGAGATTCTAACCCCTGCCGCCAAATCCGGAAAACCCACAGGCAAACTTAATGCCGGAATCGATAGTCTCGGGGGCTTTGACAAGTTCAAAGCTGACTTTAGCAAAGCCGCCCTGAGCCGCTTTGGTTCGGGTTGGGCCTGGTTGGCTATCAAGCCCGATAAGACCTTGCAAGTGTATAGCACCGCCAACCAAGACAGCCCCCTGTTGGATGGTTTGAAACCCATTATTGGTTTGGATGTTTGGGAACACGCCTACTATTTAAAGTATCAAAACCGGCGTGCCGAATACATTGAGGCCTTTTTCTCGGTGATCAACTGGGGTAAGGTCAACGAAATTTACGAAGAAGAGCTAAAGTAAGAACCTAAGAAATTATGTACGGCCGCTCCAAGGCGAGCGGCTGGCACAGACTGCCCGTAGCCTTCAAACCTTTAGCTAAAAGCGATTTCTAACAACGAAAAGTCATCTTCGAAATGGTCCTGACCGGCAAGTCCTTGAATCTGATCATAGACAGCCTTCACTGTGGTACCCTTTTCAGCATCCAGGCTCTGGTAGCTGAGCAAGTCTACAAATTCCCGAAATACTAACATCTTTCCGTTGTCTTTACGTATTTCATACACACCGTCCGAAAACAGGTACAGACGTGCGCCCTCAGGAACTTGAACCTCGCGGTTTTCGTAGGTGTAATCGGTTTCGACCCCAATAATCAGGTCCGTGGTCGCCAGCTCGGTGCAAGCCGAACCCGGGCTGACCAGAATGGCCGGCGGGGCCCCCGCACTGGCATACGTGAGCTGACGGGTTTTTTGGTTCCAGACCCCGTACCAGATAGTAAAATACATGTTGTTTTGATTTTCCATCTGAAAATTGAGGTTAAGTGCCCCTAAAACCGCCGAAGGATCATGAAAGACAGCACGAGGAAGGCTTTGAGCCCGTAGCACATTCATGACTGATACCGATAGAAGAGCGGCACCGATACCGTGCCCGGAAACGTCCAGCAAATAGACAGCAAAGCGGTCTTCATCCAGCCAGTGATAGTCAAAACAGTCGCCGCCCAGCTTTGCCGAGGGTTGAAAAATCCACTGCGCCGTCAACTCTGGTTTGGCGAACGGCGGTGGCAAAAGGCCTCGGACATATTCTGCCGCTTCAGCCAATTCTTTTTCGAGCTGTGTTTGGGTTTCCATCAGTGCCTGAATGTATTTTTGTTCCTGCTCGCGGTACTGACGTTTTACCATGATAGCACTGATACGGGCTTTGAGCAGAATCGGGTCAAACGACTTCGGAAGATAGTCCTCGGCTCCCAAGCTAATGCAGTGCGCCACCGAGTCCATTTCGTCGAGTGCTGAAATCATGATAACGGGGAGCTCGCGAAGCCTCGCGTCAGCCTTGAGCTTCTCTAGCACCTGATACCCGTTCAGGCCCGGCATCATGATGTCTAACAACACCAAATCAAACTGCTGTTCGCTTAACACCTGCAAACAACGCGACCCGTTTTCGACGGCGACAACCTGGTGGCCCTGGCGCTCGAGGTGCCGAATCAAAATATCGCGGTTCATTTCGTTGTCATCAACCACGAGAATGCGACCTAAGTTCTGGTCTTTAAGCGCCATGGGCGTGACGCCCTGCGCTGTGCCCCCCATAAAGCCAGTGTCTTCTTGAGGAAAGCGGGGGTTAGCTTCCCAGGTGCGGATTTCTTGGTCGATCAGTTCGAGGATTTTTCGTGCTGAATCAAGAACCTTTAGCACATCCTCAAGCAAGTAATCGGTCCCCTGCTCTTGGCAGAGCTTCTTGAGGCGCTGTGCCATACCAATGATCATGTACAGGGGGCCAAAGAGGTTGCGCTTAAACAGGGCTGTATCGAGCTGATCGCGAGGACGAGAATCGCGATAAAAAGACCGCTGAAACACGGTTTGAAGGTTCAAGGCCTCTTCGCGGATCTTTTCAATATCAGCCAAAAGCGCCGACGAAGCCGACTCTTTTAAGTCGTCGATAAGAATTTCGCTATAGCCGAGGATGTGATTCAAATACCCGCGAAGCTCATGGCGAAGGTACTTCAAAGAGTCACTGGTCATTCTTCCACCTTAAGCCCTACCGGGCCGAAAAGCAACGCGGTGATCGAGTTCAAACAGTGAGCGAACCAAGGGCAGACGGCGGCCAATGCCAAACGAAACCGGCGACACCTTGAGCACCGGTGGCGCCTGCCACCGCTTATACTCGGCCGAGGCGGTCAGCTTGAGCACTCGCTCGGCGAGGTCAATGGCTTCACCGTGCTGAACCAGGTCACTCACGCTTTCGTGCCTAACAATATACCCTTGCAAAAGACGGTCTAAATCGTCATAAGGCGGCAGACTGTCTTGATCGGTTTGATCGGGCCTCAGCTCTGCCGACGGAGGTTTAGTTAAGGTCGCTGTAGGGATCAGCTCCCGTTCGGCATTCATCTCGCGGGCCAAGGCATAAACTTCGGTTTTTAACAGGTCGCCAATGGCCCCCAGGCCACCGGCCATATCCCCGTAAAGGGTACAGTAGCCCACCGAAAGCTCACTTTTGTTGCCGGTCGTCAGCAGCAAGGACGAAAACTTGTTGCTGTAGGCCATTAGGTAGGTTCCCCGAATTCTCGCCTGCAAGTTTTCTTCGGCTACCCCTGGTGTGGTGCCTTGAAACACTGGGGCCAGGGCCGCTAAGAACGCGTTAAACGGACCCTCGATGGGAATCAGCTGAAACGAAACCCCCAGGTTACGAGCCAGAGCCTCGGCATCGGCAATGCTCCCGCTCGAAGAGTACCGACTCGGCATACCAAAGCAGGTGCCGTTGTCGGCACCCAGGGCATCGACCGCCAGCACGGCGACCACAGCCGAATCGATGCCCCCTGAAAGCCCGAGGTGGAGGTGGGTAAACCCGCTTTTTTGAGCGTAATCGCGTATTCCCAGAGCTAAAGCCTGACGCAATTCCCCCCACGGCGAGACGGTACGCAAGGGTAAAGGTTTGACTGGGGCGGTTGTTTCCCAAACCACCAGGTCCGGAGCAAACGAAGCCCCTTGAGCTACCAAGCGACCCTGGGCATCGGTAACCAGGCTGTTGCCATCAAAAATGAGGCTATCATTGCCGCCCACCTGATTGACGTAGGCTACGGGCACCCGAAAATTCTGGGCAATACTCTGCAGAATATCGTGGCGTAAGGGGGCTTTTCCGACATGGTAGGGCGAGGCCGACGGCGACAGGATAAGATCCACCCCGGCATTTACGAGGTCTTCGACCGGATTTTGGGCATACGGAGTACCTAAATCGCGAGAGACTTCCCACCAAAGGTCCTCGCAAATCGCTATACCAAGCTTTAGACCGTCCAACTCAAAAGGAACGCTGTTTTGACCGGGAGCAAAATACCGCCGTTCGTCAAAAACATCGTAGGTGGGTAAAAGCCGTTTGGCTTGCTGAAAAACGATTTGACCGTTCAACAGAACAAAGGCGACGTTCATCAGAGTCTTTTCACTACCCTGAGGTGCCCCCGCCACGCTCCCCACAACGGTGGCCAAACCCGAGGGGAGGTTTTGGGCCACGTAGTTCAACGCTTTTTCGGACTGCCTGAGAAAGGCTGGAAACGATAAAAGATCGAGAGGCGGGTAGCCGCAAAGGGACATTTCCGGAAAGACAAGTAAGCGAACCCCCTGTTGCGCGGCGTTTTGCGCCAACGCCAAAAGCTGGGTTGAGTTACCTGAAAAATCCCCGACCTTGGGGTTAAACTGGGCTAAGGCAATTTTCATAGACAATTTCCGGGCCTTAGTATACTATCGCCCCCATGGAAAAAACAATCTTGGTGACAGGAAAGGACACCTATCTGGGGAATGAAATTGCCCGGTTTTTCCTGGACCAAGGGTCTCGTGTAGGGGCGTCGGTAACACCCCGGCAACACGAAGCCGCCCTGTCGCTTGACCAAGATGAGCGTCTTCTCACCATTCCCTGGTACCGAAATTCCGCCGTTTCCGCCAAAAACCTGGTCTGGCAAACGGCCAACAAGCTGGGACCCCTTAACGAAGTTTGGGTTGTTCTTACCCTCGAAAAAGAGGGCATTTTTTTAGAATCAGCCCCGGCCATTTTAGAAGAGGCCTTGGATACGGGCCTCAAGGGTCTGACCTTCCTAACCCGTGAACTTCTTAGTCTGCAAGCTAACAATCCTGCCTTACAGATCATTTTCGTTTTATTTGAAGAAGATCGGACTGAGCTACCCCCGCCTTTGGCCTTGATCTATCAAGGGGCCAAAGGATTTATCACGTCGGTTTTAGCCGCCGCTCGTCGCAAAAACCTCCCCATCTGGGCCTATGAATCCGCCCTACCTCAGGCTGAAGCGTATACACAGTTCCTGCTGGCACACCCTCGAGGCGAGGCAAAAGTGGCCCCTCCGGGCCGCTGGACAGTCTTTGAAGAAAAGAAAACTCTTCTCGCCAGCTTATTTCCTAAAAGGAATGACACATGAAAGTTTGGGTCAAGTTGCTAATTAGTTCGGCCGTGGGCCTTCTTCTCGGTATTTTCCTACCTTTTTTTGGCAAGGAGGTACCGGCTGTTCTTATTCAGGTCGGGGATTTTATCCTCAGTCTGGGCCGTTACGCCCTCTTCCCCTTGATTTTCTTTTCGACTGCCATGGCCGTCGATGAACTGCGCCGCGAAAAGCGCCTGTGGCGCCTGGTAGTCCGCAGTGTCATTTACATGATGATTATTTCTTTGGCGCTCGTCCTGTTGGGCGCCCTCCTGATTCTGCTCTTTAACCCCGAAGCCATCCCCTTAGCCTCGCGCCACGAGTCAGCCCTCATTTTTAAAAGCTGGAATGAAACTCTGATCAAGTTGGTACCCAAGAACGCCTTCGAGATTCTTACCGGAGGCTCGGACTTCTTGTTGCCCATTTATGCGCTGTCGTTCTTTTTAGGCCTGCACTTTCACTTTGACCGTACCATCACCCAACCGACCGTTAGCCTGTTTAATTCGTTATCCCGCATTTTCTACCACATGAACACCTTCTTGGTAGAAATTCTTAGCTGGGGCATTCTGATTTTGTCGGCCGCCTGGCTGACTCAACTTCGTCTGGTGCAAAACATTCAGCTGTATACTCAGGTTTTCGTCGTCCTGACCTTGGCGACCGCCGTGACCATTTTGGGGATCATCCCGCTCATTCTGTACTTCTTTGGTGGCAAGATTAACCCTTACAAGTGGATTTTTGCCATGCTGAGTGCGGGTATAGCCGGATTCTTTTCAGGGGACAGCTTTTTTTCGCTCAGCTTTGTGACCCGTATGACCCATGAGAACTTGGGGGTACCCCGCAAGGCTGGTGGCATGAACCTGCCGCTTTTTGCCATGTTTGGCCGGGCAGGTACCGCGATGACTTCGACCATCGCATTCTTTGTCATTTTGAAGTCGTACACCACCTACGAAATTACCATTGATCAGATCGTTTGGACGGTTGCCTTTGCCTTTTTGCTGTCGTTTGCCCTGCCCTCGGTGCCCAGCCTGGGAGCGTATATCAACCTTTCGTTGCTGTGTTCGTCGTACGGCAAAGCGCTCGACACCGGGTATATCAACCTTCAACCCATTCTACCAGTGCTGGTCAGCTTCGCGGCCCTTGTGGATGTTTATACCGCCGGCTTAACCTCGTTCTTGGTGGCCAAACACGAAGGCATGGTGAGAGACGTCTCACCCACAGCCTACCAGTAGGGTTACCCCTCGCTGGCGCAACGTGTTGAGCAAATCAAGAGTCGGGCCCCTGCCCCCCCCCTCAAAACGTAAAGCGCACCCCAACCGAGGCACCGATGGTCAGTTCATCGTCCCAGGGCAGTTGGTCCCACAGGTTAAAGAGGGGGTAAAACACCTGCCCCCTGAGCATCAGCGCCAACAGTGGCGAAAACTGCCAGCTGAGCCCGCCTCCCAGGTTGGGGTACAAAAACCGCCCCCCGGCAAACCAGGCTGTAATCGGTCCGGCCATGCTCCCCGCGGTGGTACCATTCAAAAAAACGGGTAAACGGAACAAAAGGCCAATGCCGCCTTCCGCATAGGTCCGCAAATACGGCGACAAACGCCATTCCGCCCCAAAAGTAGGGTTCAACAAAAGGCCCATCATCGAGACGGAGTCAAACATCGACTCAACGGGGATCGCTCGCCCATTCTGATACCCATACGTCTGAAAAAACATCTGAGCTTCGGGACGAAAGATCCAAAAGTTTTGAATGCGGAAGGGAACCGACACCTCAAAGGTGTTGCAGATTGGGTCGGGAGCACTGTTTTCCACGGTGTTACGAATCCACAAGAGTCCTGTGCCGACTTCAAGACCGTTGATCTCGGCACCCCATAGCGACAGCGCCATGGCACCCTGCGCCAAAACCAACATCATCGCCAACACGAAAAGTCGTCTCATGATACCTGAATATACCACATTCCCGGTCGCTCAGCGGGCGTTGTTAGTAAAGAAACCGTGAAAGGGGGAGGTAGAGGATTCCCGCCGGCCCGGTATACGAGCGGTAAAAGGTGTCCCAAGACAAAACTACCCCATGTTTTAACGCGACGGCTCCCGTATAGCGGCCCGCCACACCAAGGGGATACAAGTGAAACAGCTTGAGCCCCGACCGGGGGCTGTCGAAGGCCACCACGCCGTCTTCGGTCACGGCGAGGCGTGAGCCATCGGGCCAAGCCGTCGCCGAGACCACCCCAGGCTTACTGGGCGCCCCCGGTGCGGGGCTCCACTGGTAGGTTTGCGTCACCTGACCCAACAAGCGAATATGCGCTGTCGAACCTAAAGACGGATTCCGCTGGGCCAGTTGCACCCATAAAGGATGCCACGATTCTGGCAACGGTGGCACGGCGGCCGGTGCGGGCCAGCCTGAGGTGACGCCCGATTCTTGACCGTTTTGCAAGGTCAACGCACTTTGAGTCCATGACCAATGGTTTTGCTGCCATTCCTTCCACACAAAGTGTAGCACTCCCTGCGAGGCATCCCACACTGCCGTTACAGCTTGAGCTTCGGGGTGGGAGACTTGATAGGGCACCGGGTAAAACACCAGTTGTGAACGCGAATCTAACCAGGCCAAGGTGATGGGAAGTCCTGCTTTCACAAAGGCATGCGGTTCTTGATAAAGTGTCACAAAGACCCGTGAATCAAAGGGGAACACCAGACCCGTTCTCAGGTGGCGGAGGTTTCGTCGTGAGGAGGCCTCTTCGACTCGCGGGACACCGTCGGGGTCACTAACTGTGACCAACCCTGCCCCCGAGGCCGCCGCATAGGCGGTTTCGCCGTCTGAGTACAAATCGGTGACCCGAAGAGCGGTTTCATAAGGTTGCCAATGACCATCCCAGGGAGCTTGCGGCGAAAAGACTTTTTGAAGCTGATGGGCACCAAAACGGTACCATGACGCCTGCGACGAAGCAAACCGGGCATTGATCTGCTCGGCGTCCGAACATCCAAAGAGGATCAGTGCTGTGACAAGCGCCATCACCCCGCGCATACATTAATACGATTTAGCCCAAATCGCCCAATGACGGCCTTCTTGTCCGCAGTACAAGCACCCACCCTCCACGGGGAGGCCTTTGAATGCGTTCGGAAGGTTACGAATCGTCGCCTTGGTATCTTCTTTAACATGGGCTTCGCAATCGCGACTGCCACACCAGGGCGCTTGCACAAAGCCACCCTCACCTTCCATTAACTGACAAAACTCGCTGTACGAGCCCACCCGCAGGGTATTTTTGGTTCGGTAGTCCAGCGCCCGTTGGAACAGCTGGGTTTGAATCTCTTGCAAGAGCTCACGAATTTTAACCGTAACAGCACCTCGCTCCACAAAGAGTTTTTCTCCTGTGTCGCGTCGCACCAAGACCACTTGGTTTTTTTCAATATCCTTGGGACCCACCTCAACGCGGACAGGCACCCCTACCATCTCCCATTCGGCAAACTTCCAGCCCGGCGAGGAACTGTCATCTAAGTCGAGTTCAACGCGCAACCCCGCTTGGCGCAAGTCGGCTCCCAGTTGGCGGGCATAGGTCAAAACCCCTTCGACGTTGTCTTTGCGAAAGACGGGGATCACCACGGCCTCGGTGGGGGCCAAACGTGGAGGAATCACCAGGCCTTTGTCATCCGAGTGGGCCATGATCAGGGCCCCAATCAGGCGAGTCGAAACCCCCCAGCTGGTCGCCCAAACATGCTCAAGTCCACCCTCTTTGGTTTGAAAGGTGACATCGAACGCTTTGGCGAAGTTCTGCCCTAAAAAGTGGCTGGTCCCCGCTTGAAGGGCCTTCTTGTCTTGCATCATCGCTTCGATCGAATAGGTCTTAACAGCCCCAGCAAACTTCTCACTTTCAGACTTTTCACCTTCGTAGACAGGAAGCGCCATCCATTCTTCAGCAAAACGTTTGTAAACCGCCAACATTTTTTGGGTTTCTTCTTGAGCTTCTTCGGCGGTGGCGTGAGCGGTATGCCCCTCTTGCCACAAAAACTCGGTGGTGCGCAAAAAGAGCCTGGTTCGTTTTTCCCAGCGCACCACATTGGCCCACTGATTGATCAACAGAGGTAAGTCTCGGTAGCTTTGAATCCATTTTTGATACATCGACCAGATGATGGTCTCGGAGGTTGGACGAACCACCAGAGGTTCTTCGAGCTTCTCGCCACCGGCGTAGGTCACAACGGCCAATTCTGGTGAAAAACCCTCAACATGTTCCGCTTCTTTTTTCAGAAAGCTTTCAGGAATAAGCATGGGAAAGTAGGCGTTAACATGCCCGGTTTCTTTAAATAACCCATCCAGCACTTTCTGGATCGCTTCCCACAGTGCATACCCCCGGGGACGAATAACCATACAGCCTTTGACGGGCGAATAATCCGCCAATTTTGCTTGAGTGACAATATCGATATACCACTGGGAATAATCCGTGGAACGGGGGGTAATTTTATCGGCCATGGCCCGAAGAATAGGCGACAGCGGGCCCCCTCGTCAAGGAAACGAGGGTGGGCTTTAGAGCACCAGTGTCTCGACCATATTCCTCATATTCACGGTTTTTCCTGAGATTTCTTCGCGTTCAATCACAAAAATCAACGAGCGATTGTTCGGTGACAAAAGAATCCGGTCGATGATGTAGTTCGCCACACCGGGCCGGATAAAGTTCGGGTGCCCGGCCTCCAAATGACGCACATGCCCTGCTTTATCGGTGAGCGTTAAACTGATAAAGAATTTCGACTGGACCTTGCCCTCTGCCGTCGTTTCGATAGTTTTATGCATACTGACCTGGTAACGGTCACCGGTAGCGTAGTCCAAAAACTCAAAATTATCGTAGTTCGCTTGAGTATCCTCGGACAAGACTCGCAAAAAAATCGTCCGGCCCTGTTTCAGCGGGTCAATTCTCCAGTGACGGCGCTCAAGCGCAGTGCGGTCATAAACCGCGAGCAAAGCTTCAAAGCCGTCGTCTCCCACCGAAGGAGTTACGGGGTAAACTTCTCGCACCGAAGTCCCAGGAACAAACTCGTTCGTAATCACATCAACAATATGGGTTTCGGCATAAGGGAAGCCGGACGGGTTATCGATGCCGTAGGAGGCGAAGTCCATATACCGGCCATCGGGCGAAAAGCCTAAAATGCGAAATTGCGCCACGTCCCCGGCCCAAGCCAGCGAAGCGACTCCCCAGATCATGATCAAACTCAAGATACGCCGCATGGTAACCCCCTCCTTATGAGTATATCGAGGCCTTTTCAATCTGACTGAAATGTTTTTTAATGCGATTATGACGCTTTCATTCCGCAATGGACTTCTCACCCTGTTGTTGGTCTTAGCCGGAACTGCCGGGATTTTTTTTACCTATTCTGCGTTCATTGCCGGTAGCGACTTTGGATGGAAGAGTACTTTTCCCGCCCAAGAGGCGGTGTCATTTTGGTTTTTGAGGAGTCCGGCCACTGAAATTCCTATTGCGCCCTTGTTGTGGCAACTCTTGGTGCTCATGCCGCTGGTGTTTGTCTCACTCTTTTATTTAAGGCTTTTGTACCGAAAAACCAACTCTCCCGAACTCTTCTTTCTGTCATTTTTTGTCTTTAGTCTGATGGGCGAAGGCTTACGGGTTCTTCAGCTTTTTTATCTGCTCAACGATCAATCGTACTTCTGGAGCTTGGTTCTGACCCGATTGGTTTGGATTTTTCGCCTCTTTGGGCTTTTTATGGCATTTTCTGCCAGCCTCTTTGGCCTGGAGTTCACCTATCAAAAGCTAGGGAACTTTGTGGGAATGGCCCTGGGTCTAGCTGTCTTTTTAGGGGCCAACCTTACCTTTCAAACCACGGTTCTCGACTCGACCGGCTTGTACGCCCCCGGCGATGAACGGGGCTTACTTCTCATCTTTTTATTTCTGAGTTTGCTGACCTTGGCCAATTTCGTCTTTTCGACTTTGGCTAAAAAACGCCCCCACGGCCTAGGGCAAATGGGATCAGTAATTTTACTTTTGGCGGCCAGTCAAACGGCCTACTTTGGTGCTGTTTGGGCGGGGCTTCTCTTGATTCCTGGGGTTGCACTCATGGGACGCAAGGTTCAAGACGCATATTTCTAGTTGCTGAATTTCGCTAGCAGGTTTAGTGCAGTGTGGGGAACAACGGTTGTACCCACAGAAAGAACAGTCCAGTGCCTAAGGGAATAAGCAAGTTATCCAGGTCTTTGATCGGCAAAGCTTCTAAAACTGTGGCTACCAAGGCCGTGGCAAAGGCCAGACCCGGTTGGCGCGTCAGGGCAAAAACGATCACGAATACGGCAATAAAGGCCGCAAGACTGCCTTCTAGGGTTTTTCCGCCTGTCAGCGGAAGCTTAACTCGACCGAAAAGCTTTCCGGCCAAACTCGAAAGGCCGTCGCCGAACGCCAGAGCGTAAATACCTACGGCCGAAGCCGGTTGAGGGTACAACATCAAACAGGCCAGAGCACCAAGTCCCAAGGTCACAGGGCCTAAGACCGCTTTGTTGCGGTCGCGTTCACGCGAGGCCAGGCGGGTAATCAGCGAAATCACCGCCACTTCACGCCCCTGCATCCTCAAAGATTCCGCCAAACAATAAATAACAATGCCGCTAGAAAGCAGAACAACGGTCACCACAAAATTGGCTTGTGCCAAGGTCGGCGTTAAAGCAATCAGTACATGAAGTCCCTTGCGAACGACTTCGGTTCGTATCTCACGCTCCCTACGAATGTGTCCCACCACGCGAACTTGTTCCATGACGTTTCGCCTCTTTCGCTCTATTTATATGCAACTTTCGTACCAATTCATAAATATTTTGGTAACGCACAGAGTAAGCTATGCAACATCAACAAGTTACTCTCGTCATGGCCCATCAATATCCCCCCTAGTCTCTCGCAATGCCCCCACCCTAGTGTCTTTATTATCATACAGAGACCCCGCAGAATTGTACAAAAGGTCAGTTTGCTTTTTCTGGGGAGCGAGGTTAGAATCCCAGAGGAAAGCGCCATGAAATTGCACGACCTTCTGAATGAAGCCTGGATTCTCTTAGACCGCCCCATCGCGAGCAAAGAAGAAGGCATTAGCCTCTTGGTAAAGACTTTTCTGGCCCAAAAACCCTTTCGCCGGACTTCGAAAGACTTAGAATCCCTCTTGAGTGACCGCGAAGCGTTAGGGGGAACGACCTTTCCCACCGGGATCGCCGTTCCCCATGCCCGGCTTGAAGAACTCGATGATGTCATCATTTTGATTCTTCGCCCCAGTCAACCGCTTCCCGACCCGGTTGCGCCCATTCGTCTAATCACCCTTATGCTCGTTTCCCAGGGAAAGCCAGGCCGTTACCTCAATGCTCTGGCGGGCTTTCTTAAGCTTTCACAAAAATCCGAGGTTTTTGAAGCACTCTTAGCCGCCCCTAACGCTGGCGAGTTTTTGAATATCCTTACCGGTTATGATTACTCTCTCGAAAAGATAACGACAGTAGAAGAAATTCTTCCGGCGGAATCACCCTCGATTTCGCCGGACGCGACCATCCACGATCTTATTGACCTGTTTTACAAGTTCAATGCCAGCTATGCCCCTGCGGTCGACGAAGACGGGCATGTGGTGGGTGAAATCTCGCTGGCGGATATTTTGCAGGCAGCTTTTCCCGGGGACACCTCGTCGTGGGGCAATTTAAAATTTCTGCGGTCGTTCGAGCCCCTCGAACGTTTGGCCGAACAAGAGGAATCCATTCACGTACGCGACCTGATGAAACCGGTGACCTTTGCCTGTTCGCCCACCACTCCCGTAGGCGAGGTTACCTTCGAGTTCCTGCAAAAACAGCGACGGCATTGCCCTGTGGTTCGCGGACGGCAACTGGTTGGAGTTCTGAGCATCATGGATATTCTCAACAAGGTGATTCGAGGATGACAAACACCCTGCTAGACTCCACCGGGTCATTGGTGGCACTTCTGATTTTTTTGGCCGTGGGGATTTTTAGTTCACAGTCGCGTCGAGAAATCCTCCCCCTCGCACTTGGCGCCACGTTCTTGCTGGTTTATACCGCCTTTGTTCCCCACTCGTGGCTATTTGCTCCTTACTCGTGGCTAAAGGATATCGACTTCAATTTGCTGCTGACAATACCTGCCTTAGCCGTCTTTACAATCTTATTGCACCGCACAGGCTTAGCAGGGTTTCTTGCCGTCAAAGCAGTTAAGCTCACGCAGGCACAACCCCTGCCTCTTCTTTTTTTGACAGCGTTAGGGCCCTTTGTTCTGGCCTTGTTTATCGGCTCAGGTGCGGCTTTAGCTCTCGGCCTTCCGGTGACATTTTTTCTTGCCGCCGAGCTCGGCGTACCCGTAGCCCCCTTTTTGACCTCACAGCTCCTGGCCGCCAGTGTGGGCTCGCTCTTTTCGGCAGTCGGTTCTTCGGCGGGTCTAATTGTATCCTCCGGACTGGGAATCTCTTACGGAACGTACCTTGGCGTCCTGTGGCCCTACGCAACGGCCGTCCTATTGGTCAGCCTTGCGCTTTTTCCGCTCTTTTGGGGCCATTCCTTTCGCATTTCGAATGAACGCAAAGCTCGTGTTCTCGAATACGATACCAACCTCGCACTTTCCGAACCCGTTGTTTTATGGCGAACCTTAATTGCTTTAGCTGGTGTCACGGTGCTTTTTTGTCTCAGCTCGGTATTTTCGTGGGGTTTAGCCTTACCAGCTTGGCTTGGGGCCGCCGTTTTATTGCTCGTAACCCCTTCGTCAGCTCACCCCCAGCGGGGCTTGGCAACTGAGGTGATGACGCAAGCAAGACTCCCCTTTTTGGTAGGGCTCGTACTTTTAGCCGAGGCCCTTAAACTAAGCGGGGTAACCGGTGCCGTCGGTCAGGTTTGGGCGCACGTCGTCGGTCCCGGAGGAACTTGGCTTACCCTGGTGCTTTCTGCCACTCTGGCGGCGGTGACCGACCCGACTTCCCTTTTTGTAGCAGCCGTCCCCACCCTCAAAGCGGCCTTCGCGTCCCTGGCCCTCGCCCCTACCCGTTGGGCGAACGCACCCCAGGCTCTTGGGCTCTGGTTGCCCCTGGTACTTGGCACCACACTGGGTTCTGGGGCCTTGTTAGGTGGGCTTTTCTCGCACACCCTGGCTCGGCAGGCTCAGCTGAGCAA
>JABEVK010000108.1 GCA_013044245.1 Spirochaetales bacterium
CCGGCTTTTAAAATCGCTTCACGGCTTTGGCTATGTTTTTACGGGTAAAAATTCATGAACTTTCACCCCCACTCTGTGTATTTTAAGCTTTTCTTGGCGTATGGCGTCGCTTTCTTTGTCCTGGCCATGGGGGCGCTCCTCATCCGGGAAATTTCGACCACACAGCCGAACTACGAAATTTCTCAGGCCCATTTAGAAACCTATGTTCGCTTTTTGGCCCAGAGTATTGGCGACCCACCCCAAGAGTCCACGGCGATAAAACTTGTCAAGAAAACGGGACTGCACATCGCTCTGTGGGGCCCCAACCTGGAGTGGAGCTCTCCTGCACACTTTTTAGCCCAAGCCCAAGCGCATCCGACCGGGCAGGTGTTTGCGATCCCCTTCGGTCTGTATTGGTGGAAAGATTCTGGCGAAGCCATTTTGACTGTCGTCCAAGGTCCCTACCATTATTCCT
The DNA here is from genome assembly GCA_013044245.1 of Spirochaetales bacterium. GTDB lineage: Bacteria > Spirochaetota > Spirochaetia > JABEVK01 > JABEVK01 > JABEVK01. The sequence continues at coordinate 455 of JABEVK010000108.1, forward strand.
TTTCAGAATTTCATGCCGATCATCACCTTTCCCCTTGGTTAGCGGGTATTGCCGCCCTTACGCTCGTCCTGGCATTAATGACAAGTTTCATTCTGGTTAGACTCATTTTACGTCCTTTGAAGTTCATGTGCCAAACCGCCATCCATTGGGGGGCCCACGACTGGAAGCCAAGAGTGGCGCCAGCCGGCAAGGACGAATTGGCGCTTCTCGGTCGTACCCTGGATCAAATGGCTGATCAAATCGAAAAAGATTTTCAAGCCAGTTAAGAACTTCTTACAGCGGTCAGTCATGATCTTCGTTCCCCGCTAACACGGATGAGGCTTAATTGTGAATTGCTTGTTGAGTCACCCCAAAGGCAAGCTCTTATTGAAGATATTCGCCTTCTTGACCGCCTTACGGGTTCGGTTTTAGATCAACGCCGCCTCGCTCAACCGGGGGCCCTTCGACGAGAGCTTGTGTCCCTTCATCCCTGGCTTAAAACAGTGATAGAACCATGGACAAGCCGCCCCCTGTTAAACCTTGAAACGTGTCTTGAGGGAAGGAATGTGACTGCCTCTATTGACCCGGCTCGCTGGGAGCAGGTTGTTAACAACCTTTTAGAAAACACGATCAAGCATAAAAACAGCGAAATTGCCGAGGTCGTCGTAACACTTTTTACCCCACCGGCCTGCGAAGAAGGCGTTTTTGTGCTTGAAGTAGCCGACCGGGGGCCTGGGGTACCCGAGGAGCAACTGTCACAGCTCGGGGAGCCGTTTTTTCAAGTTGACCAATCGCGAAATCAAACCGCCGAGGGTTTTGGCTTAGGGCTGAGTCTCGTTAAAGGGATCATCGAAGCCCACGAAGGTGGCTTCACCGCCAAAAACCTCAAGCCCCACGGGCTATCGATTGTGTTGCGTTGCCCGTACTAGATTCGACTAAGGTCGCCTCTTTTTTGGGGCAATCCTTTATAAGAACTGTGAAAAAACCAAAATCACTTCACGCTTACGGTGCTCGCCAAATCAAGTCTACAGCACCAAAAGATCGTGATTATATCACGCCACGATGTAATCTATAACACGACGAGATATAAGCTCAAACGCGACAACATTGAATCACAATCTTTTCGAGATTGTGATTCAATGTTGCGCCCTTCGTCTTACAGGCAAAAAAAAAGCCCTGCCGCTTGGGCAGGGCTAACGGTCAAACCGACCGAGGGCCTAAGTAAGACTTAGAACCAGTAGTCGATACGAACAGGAATAGCGAAGTTGTTCGCGGCAGTACCTGTCGCATTTGTAGCGGAAGGACCATTTCCTTGAGTATAGGCAGAGCTGTAGCCATTAACAGGTCCATGGAACTGACCACCGTTGAGCCATTCAAAGCCGATACCGATGTCACCACTGGCCAGGCCTTTGTAAATACCAATCATGGCAGAGGTTTCGTTCAGAGTTCCTGTCGTGTTGTCTCTCGCAAAGGTATTGGCCCACTTGAAGTCACCAGTCAGGTTCAAGCCACCGCCCAACGAATAGTCAACGCCGAGTCCAGCTAACACACCCATCTGATTTGCCACTCCGGTCAAACTAGCACCTGTCATAGCGGCACTATACTGATACCAGTGCTGATTGATCGAAGTAAATTCGGCATTCACACTGAGTTTAAGTTTTCCCATGGTATAGGTAGCAAATACCGGAACCGACCAATCATATCCAGCACGAGAAGCCGCATTCACAGAACCAGCAGTATTGTCGATGGTATCAGGAATCCAAAGGCCGATATCGGCGTACAAATTCTGAACACCAGTCAAACGGAAAGCCGCTTGGAAAACACCGAAGTTGTAACCTCCGAACCGACCAGTACCATTTGCGGCATTGCCTGCTGAGCTCAGGTAGTTCATCCATGACTGAGAAGTCAGGTAACCGACGTTCTGAACACGAACCTGACCAATGCCGGGAATGGTGTAACCCAAGCCGTAGCTGGCGTTCTGGAATACACCCTGAGTACCGTTAGTATCATACCAAGCAGAGAAGTTTTGAGTGCTTGAAGAATTGTCAAAGAACGGCTGTTGGTAGTAGATGTACAGAGGACCATACGTATAGGACAGTTCACTCGAGATAGGAGCCGCAGCACCACCGCGAACCGTGCCTATGCCTTGGAAAACAGAATCGTCACCGGTTCCGAAGGTACGAATCCAGTCCCAGTCGCCGTAGTCGGCTTCGCCGCGCAGGGTGTAGTCTTCGATGTAACCGATAGCAACTTTTAAGCCGTCAAAGGGCTTGGCCCAAACATCGATGGGGCCATCGTTCCAGGACTGAGTTAACGAGCCGTTATCATAGCCAAGAGTCAGGTCAAAACCAATGTTACCCGCATCACCTTTCACAAACAAGGTGTTACGTGTAGACTGACCCCACGAGGTACCCAGCGCTGAGGTCAAGTAACCATTGGGGTTGCTAACGACAGGCGCCCAAATGCTGCGACCCCACAACGACCATTGCAGAGAGGCTTTTCCGCCATCATCAGCAAAGGCAGCTGTTGTCAGAAGCATCGCGGCAGAAACAAGAAGTGCGATTTTCTTCATAAGAACTCCTTTAAAATCTTTAGTCCTAACAGGACTTGATTCCTCTTCGCAGAAATCATTGTCAGTTTCTCATAGGCTGGCTAAACCGAGAATAAGAACTAATACTGTTTTAAAAGTCAGAAGCAATTCTTAGACGCATTGCTACGCCGTTTGTATTGTCAAACCTGAAAAACTAAAGATTGTAGGGAGACTTAAGAGCGCCGCCGAACGTTATCGTTCAAGCGGCAAACACAATAACTTATTTCAATGTAAAGACTTTATTCCTTTGCCTTAGGCAAAAGCTCAGTCTTCCAAGCATCGTAAGCAAACACTTCATCCAATGGTTTTCGCGAGCGTTCAGCCTTTTCTGATGCCTTATGGCGCTCATTTAAGTGCTCGGCCGACCCTTCGTATCCCAACAAGATCAAAGCCAAAAGAACAGCATTTTCGGGAATATTCAACGCGGCCTTGGCTTTGACAACGTCAAAGCCGGCTATCACGTGGGCCAAAAGCCCTTCGTGGATGGCTTGAAGCTGATAGTTCATGGTTGCCATCCCCGTATCAAAAAAGGCGTAATCGCGACTATGATCAAGCCGGGCATCCCAGTCGGGGTGTGTCACCACCGCTGTAATCGCACCGGCCTTTTTGCCCCAATAGTTCCCGTCCGAAAGCGCTTTTTTTAGCTCCTCTAAAGCTGAACCGGTAGCGGTGACAAACCGCCACGGTTGGGCGTTGGCGCAAGAAGGTGCCAGCACTGCCGCCGTTGCCAACTTGTCTAAAATCTCACGCGGTACCGCTTGGCCACTAAAGGCGCGGGCGGCCCGTCGTTGAACGATAGGTTGAAGTAGTTCCATCATATTCTCCTTTTATCCTTTTAAAATACCAAGAACCGCCCTAAACGCGAAGTTCCGCCGTTACCTAAGGCAGGATTGACGGGTTTTTCGCACAAAGCTACCATGCCGTTATGGCCCTTTTGACGTTATCCCAGTTGGCAAAACTACCACCGATTCTTCGCTACCATCCTGCGTCTGGTTCCGAGCCTTGGCTGAATTCGTTCATCTTCGATAGCCGAGCGGCACAGCCGGGCACCTTATTCTTTGCCCTGCCAGGAACTCACACCGAAGGGGATCGGTTTTTACCAGATGTTCACTCATGCGGCTGTCGAGCGGTTGTCGTCACCCGCTTGCCCGAGTCACCCTACCCCGATACCGCTTACCTTGTCGTCGCGGACACCCGAGCGGCCATGAGCCCCCTTAGTGACGCTTTTTACGGGTCTCCGTCCCTCCAAATCCCCGTAATAGGAGTCACCGGAACCGACGGAAAAAGTTCAACCGTTTCGTATATCCACCAGCTATTGGAACTCTCGGGAAGGCCCAGTGGCTTTTTTTCTACCGTGCAGTGGAAGGTTGGCGACGACGTAGAACACAACACTTTACGGCAGTCCACTCCCGAGGCACCGCAAATTCACCAACTGTTAAGACAAATGCTCGAAAACGGCAAACGTTACGCGGTCTTAGAGTCAACCTCCCACGGTCTTTCGCCTAAGACCTCCCGCTTGGCCGATGTCCGTTACGAATGTGCGGTTTTCACCAATGTGACTTCCGAACACCTTGAGTTTCATGGAACTGTCGAAAATTACCGTCGCGACAAATCCCGGCTATTCGAAGCCCTCGCTCAGCGGGGGTCTCCGAAAGCTTTTGGGGTCGTTAATGCCGATGATCCTCACCATGAATTGTTTGTTCGCGCTGGCACTGGCCGCCAAGTCTACCTGTATTCGCTTGCCCCGTCGCAGGGGCACCCTGACAGAGAATTGTCAGCGCAGCTGCTGAGCGAAACCCCTGCCTCTTTAGAGCTTGTTTTGACTTGGCGAGGCCAACC
>JABEVK010000109.1 GCA_013044245.1 Spirochaetales bacterium
GCGGATACCCGTTAATAAAGGCCGTTCGTTGCGGGATGTCGAACGCCAGAGGCTGGCCGCAAGCAGGGCAAAACTTCGGGAGGTCATCAAAGAGACTTTTCATAGCAACGACTCCCAGGCTTGGACGATCTGCCTCACAATCGCGTCCGGGGTCTGCCTCGAAACATCGATTACCAGGTCTGCTGGTTTTTCAGCATCGTTGTCGATACGGTAAAGCTTGAGATAACGGTCATGGTCACGCTGATCACGCTCCCGAGTCGCCGCCAAAACCTCATCGTGGGGCTTGCCGCCCTCACGCTGATAGATGCGAGCCGCACGGACCTCCAATGGCGCTTCGAGCCACACGCGAAGGCGAGCTTCTTTCCATAGCCAGATGGCTAGCCGTGAAGCCAGGACGCTGGGACCGGCGTTGGCGAGTTCAATTTGCTTCTGGTCTACTAAATAATCCCATTTGGGGTCGTGCTCAGCTTCTTGGGCAATCTGGGCCAAGGGCACCCCCAACTCTTTAGACAAAGAACGAAAGGTATAATTTACGACCTGAGCTTTTAAGCTTTCTGCTAAAAGAGTACTGACGGTGGTGTTGCCACAGCCGCTTTTTCCCGAGACAGCGATACGAACCGGAGGCGAGGCAACAAGGTTATTCGACATTTCTGGCCTGCTCTCGAATATTTTCAAGGGCGTCCTTTAAAGCCACCACTCGTTGCTGAACCTCCGAGAAGGTGGTTTTCGAGCCTATCGTATTGATTTCACGTCCCATTTCCTGACACAAAAAATCCAGTCGTTTTCCTATCGGTCCATGTTCTTGAAACAACACCTCGCAGGCCTCGAGGTGTGATTTTAAACGGACAAGTTCTTCGTGTATGCCCGAACGCATCAGAAGGACGGCGGTTTCGGCCGCGATCCGATTGTCATCCACCTCGGCCGCCAACTCGGCAAACTTACGCTTCAAGGTTTCGCGAAACACCTCTTCCATGTCTGCACTGCGAGCATCGATGGCGGCTTGTCCGTCCCGCAAAATGGCAAGCTGACCACGAATATCGGTTTCTAAGCGCTCACCTTCAGCCCGGCGAGTCGCAGCAAAATCCGCCCAGAGACTTTCTAAAGAAGACTCAAGAGCAGACCAAACTTCTTCTGGTTTTACCGGGTCTTCGGCCAAAAGCACACCAGGACGGTCGGCGAGATCAGCCCAAGTAATTTTACCTGGCAACTTGGCGACCTGGCGAAGACTTTCGAGCGCGGCTTTCCAGGAGCGAATAGCGTCAGCGTCCACACGCAACGAGTTTGCCCCCAACTTTTCTTTAAAACGGACGGTGAATTCCACACGGCCACGAAGAGCCTGCGAAGCCAAGTGCTCGCGCAACTTGCCCTCCCAACGGGCCAAAACCGGAGGCAGTGTAACAAATAAGTCCAGATAACGGTTATTGTAGCTTTTTAGCTCTACTGCGAGAACAAATTTTTCGGTTTGAGTCTCGGTAAACGCAAAACCAGTCATACTGATCATAGCGATTCTCCCCCCTTGCCCGCGCGTTGCTCCAAAAAGGCTTTGCCAACTTTCCAGTTATCACCAGCCCCCATCGTGACTAACAAATCACCCTCATGCAAAGACTCAAGATAGTACGGTAAGGCATCAAGCGGTTCCTCAAAGTATCGTACAGCCCCCCTGAGGGCCCTCGTACGGTCGTAAAGCAGACGCCCGGTGGTGACACCGTCCCAGGTTTCACGGGCTGAGGCATAAATCTTGTGCAAAATCACCTCATCGGCACTTTCTAACGACGCCGCAAACTCCTCTAAGAGTGTTTTTGTTCGGCTGTAAGTGTGGCTCATGAAGTCGACCACCAAGCGGCGGTCCGGGTAAAACTCTCGAAGCCCCTCCAACGTGGTCTTGACTGCCGTGGGGTGGTGGCCGTAATCGTCCATCACCAGCACACCGCCAACCTCCCCGACGATCTGTGAGCGGCGCCTGGATCCGCGAAAACTTTCGAGGGCCTGCGCCACCCGAGCGGTTTCGACCTCGTTCGGCCAACGCCCTCGGTCATCCTTGAACAGAGAAAACGCCAAAGCACAGGCCCCCGCAGCGTTGACGATATTGTGGCGTCCGGGTATGGTGAGGCCCAACGTCGTGTTCCAGCCCTGTAACAAAAACCGCACACGGCCGGGCCCAAAGTCGATTGCTTTCACCTGAAAGGGACTGCCCTGAGCAGACAGCCCGTAGGCTATCAGCTCGATATCCGGCCGAGCCGCTTTCACGTGGTCAGCCAACCTGACCGCCCCCGCTTCATCGGCGCAATAGATCAAGGTTCCCCCTTGAGGCAGACGCTGGGCGTATTCCCAAAAAGCGGCTTCGATGTCCGCTTCATCGCGAAAATAGTCCGTGTGATCAAGCTCGATGCTTGTGCAAAGAATCTTCGCCGGGTGAAAATCTAAAAAATTGCGTCGGTATTCGCACGTTTCGGCGACAAACCAGCGTTTTCCCAAGCGGAGGGTTGCCCGTTCGCCAAAGTCTGGCACGAGCGATCCGGCCAAAACAGAGGCGTCAAGGGCCAAGGCGCGTACCACTACCCCCGTCATCGCCGTGGTAGTCGTTTTTCCATGGACTCCCGAGATTCCGGCCGCACCCAAAGGGGCAAAGCGAAGAGAAAATGCCCCCAGAGCCTGGGTGTAGGTCAACACCGGGAGGCCCAAAGCCTTTGCTTTAAGCAATTCTGGGTGGTTGTCAGGGTTGTAGGCGGCTGAATAAATCACTAAATCCGCTGTCGTAGGCACATTATCGGGAGCAAAACCCTCGAAATACGGTACCTTTAAAGCTTTCAAAATCTCGTCAGTAAAAAACTTATCGGCGACATCACTACCGCTGAGTTCAACCCCTTGGTCGACCAAAAGTTCGGCAAGTGCGGCCATGCCGGTCCCCTTAATCCCTACCATGTATACCCGCTTGGCGCGGCGCAAAAGCTCATCCGAATTCATTTCTTTACCATAAAGAGGCCAGGGTGAATTGACAAGGCCTCGGACAAGCCGAGTATGCTCTGAAATACTCATGAACGACGTCTGTGCTCCCCTGGGAATTGTCTTTACTCCCCTTGAACTCGCAGAAAGTCTCGTTCAGCGTTTTCATTTGGCAGAACAGTGGCAATCTGGGGCCACCCTGATGGACCCCACCTGCGGTGATGGCGTTTGGTTTCAAGCCCTGGTGAATCAAGCCCAGAAGTCTGGTTGGACGCCATCGGCACAAGATTTTGGCCGACTCTACGGCGCTGAACGTGACACCGAGAATTTTACGAAGCTCAAACAGCGCTTTGACCAACAAGGCTGGCCGTTTTTTTCGCAAAACCTTCTTCTGACAGACTTTTTAAGCCCCAACCCGCTCCCCCGCGTGGATATAGGGCTGGGTAACCCTCCCTGGGTGGGTTTTGCTTCACTCCCAGAGCCCGAAAAACAACGATGGAAGCCCTTGTATCGGCACCTACAGCTCATTCCCAATGCCAAAGCGGCTCTCTCGGGGGCCGCACAGGTTGATCTGGCCGCTTTAGTCACAGCCCAATTTTTGCATAACAACTGGACAGCAAAAGGACCTGTGGTCTTTTTGCTCCCGCGAAGTTTAGCCGTTTCGGCCGCTCATCGCCCCTTTCGTGAGCACTTCCCGGCCTCTTTATGCGAAAAGCTACCCAAGGCCTTTCCGGCCATCGGGACGACGGTGGGCCTCGAAGTATGGGGACCTCTCCCTGAGGAGGGCTTGATACCAGAGGCAGAGCAAGCGAGCTTGAATCAAGCCCAGCTCCCCCCCAAAAATACCCTACCACCAATTCCCGTGCCCAAGCTCAGCTTGCCGCGGCAGGGGATCAACACCCAAGGTTGCAACGAGGTTTTTTTCTTTGCCAAGAAACCGGTGGGAGTAGAAGAGGCCCTTTTGTATCCGGTACCGGTTGCAAAAAACTGGTTATTGCCCCCTGCAGAATGGCCAGTTCAACGCTGGGTATTACTTCCGTATGATCGGCAGGGGCGTTTATTGAGTCCCGATACACTTTCAGCACAGTATCCGGCGGCATGGAGCTACCTGCGCTCGCAAGAAGAGCGTTTGCGTCAAAGGCGCGGCGTGCTCATTGGCAAACGTATAGCCAACGGGGGATGGTATGCGTTGTGGGGCGTAGGCCCCTATACATTTCAACCCTGGAAGATCGTTTGGCCAGCTTACGGACACAAGCATTTTGTTCCCGTTTTGCTGGGCCCCCAAGTATGGGTTCCCCAGCAGGCACTCCAAGGGTACTGCGCTTTTTCGTCGAAAAATGAGGCCCTTCGGGTTTACCGCAAGCTCTGCGCCCTTCCTGTCGAAGAAACTTTGATTTCTTGGGAGGGCGCCGGCACGCCCAGCTGGGCACAGCCAGGCAAAATGCAACACTTTTTTGCCCTCAAAGCTAGGGGTAAAGCCGCAAAGATACCGAGTTAAATCCTCAGGCCTTGAGGCGAAGGCCCCATTGACGACCTGCTTCCGCCGCCTTTTGTGGGTCAGAGATCCAATCCGAAAGAGCGGGGCCTGAGATAACGCCTCCCAACTCGGTCCAGGCCTCTGACAAAGGTGCCAGCGTGAACACCTGCCGTTTAAGACCCAACCGACGACAAACATCCAAAAGCGTGTCGATCTGGGGTTTATCGCCGGGCTCCCCTTGTTGGTCTAGCACCACCAACGCGCACGAAGACAGCACTGCCGCCGCAACCGTTTCGAGGGGGTCTGTTTGATCCATCAACTGAAGATCTAAACCTGTTGAACTTAAACCCGACGTCAAAGCCGCAAACCATGGTTCGGCAAAACCCGCTGGGGGCGTGCCCCAAAGGGTGACAGCCTCGGGTCCTCGATTCGCCCAGGAGGCAAACTCTTCATACCAGCCTTGTATGTCCTGACCAGCCGCCCAGCCTATCCCCAAGCGGGGAGCCAGTGCCTTAATATCGAGGCGCTCGGCTGCATGGCTAAGGACCGAAAACGGACCTCGGCTCGCATACCAAAGAAGTGCTTGGTGTTTAAAGTAGTCTTTTTCCGCCGGAGTCAAAGCAAAAGAGTTGCGTATACCTTCGGTTTCACCAGGGCTAGAAAAAAGTTCCCCCGAAAATAAAACCCCCGAGGCTTTTTCGAAAACCATCCCGCGTTGTGGCTGCTGGGTGTCATCAAAAAACTCAAAGCTCCCATTCTGCCAAGTGAAAGGTTGCCGAGCGGAGGTATAGGGCACAGTGTTAAGCTCAGGATTTTGAGTTTTGAGCCAATCCAGAACGTTCATTGCCCGCGGGGTTGACAGTAAAATGACCGTCTTGACGGGCCCCGGCAATTCTTCTTGCAGGAGCTCAACGCCCCAATCCGGGTCATCCCAGGGGTCAATCAGAACACCACCCTCAAGATACCAGGCGTTTCGGCAGACGCCTTGGGGAACAGGGCAATTATCCCACAGCTCCAGTTCGCCAGGAGCCACCTCCGCAGTTAACCGAAAAATGCCGGGCCAGCATTCTTTTTCACGTGTCATTGCCCAAGTTTAGACAAGAAATCCTCGCTTGATCAACCCTGATATTTTTCCCCACGAGCTACGTTTGATAGTATAGAATGAACGAGGGAGGTAAATTCTTATGAAACTTCAAGCCAAGTTGAGTTTCCTGATTCTTGGAGCTGTTGTTCTGTTTGGGGCCGCTATTGGGTTATATTTTGCGCTTTTGGCACCCGCTCGCGAACTTCGTTCCGATCAAAGCATCCTTCAGGCAGCCTCCTCGCAATTTTTACAAGAACGAGTCATGCTCAATCGACTCCCCATGGTGAGCATGGCCGAGTCTCTGCACGCGCTTATCCGAGCCCACCAAAATACCGAAAAAGCCCTTAAACATATTGCGCAATTAGCCAATCTCAGGGCTGCTGACCGTGAAATCTCTCAGGCTATGACTGTCATCGATACCTTGGCGCAAAATGCCCAGGATAGTTACCAAAAAGTCTTGGATGCCTCGCATGCCCTAACCCAAGAAGCTAGCCAAGTGGGTATTTCTGATCGTGAACTCGTCGTGTATGATCTTCTGGTTACCCCGCTTGTGCAGCACAGTCCTCTGTATACCCCCTTAAAAACGCTAGTAGAAACGCTTCGACAAGCCCTGCAAAATGATGATGTCTGGATCGATAGCGCCTCGCAAACCCTAGCGGCGCAAAACGAAAAGATTCATGAACTCGTCGACAAGATAGAAAGCAATGTTTCGTCCACCGCCTTGACAATTGTTATTGCTGTCTTTTTGGCTTTGCTGGGGGGTGTATTATTGTTGGCCAGACGGCTTTCGCGTTCGGTAGCCCGTATCGCCTACGAAGTTCGACTCCTTCGCGATGGCGATTTAACGCGAAAATTTGATGTTCGGTTTCGCGATGAAGTGGGGGCCTTAGGCCGGGATATGGAAGAATTCTTAGAGCATCACCGCGGTGTCGTTCGGTCAATCCAAGCCGTCGCCGAAGAAAACCTCCGAGTAAAAGATTCTCTTGAAGCCACCATCGGTACCTCGGAACAAGCGACCAAAGGCCTGCATGGCGCCGTCGGAACCATGGATGAAAGTCTGTCTCTTCTTGAAACCAAAATGCAAGAAGTGTCAGGAGCTTTGTCCACCATCCGTGGCATCGTAGGGGACTTTACCGATGTTTTGGCCGCGCAAAATGGCAGTATTCAAGATTCCTCAGCGGCCGTTATTGAAATGCAAGCGTCCATCGATAGCATTGCCCAGCTGACGGGTACCAGGGCTCAATCGGTATCGGGCCTGGTACAAACTGCCCAAGAAGGCGGCAGTAAGCTCGACCGCACCAATGAGTTGATTCGCGAAGTCGGTGGGTCTGTGGATGATATTCGCGACATGGCGGCGTTAATTCAGCAAATTGCAGGGCAGACTGATCTTTTGGCCATGAATGCCGCCATAGAGGCCGCGCACGCCGGTGATGCGGGCAAAGGGTTTTCTGTAGTCGCCGAAGAAATCCGCAAACTTGCGGAGGCCTCGCGCGAGAACTCTCAGCACATTGGGGTAAAACTGCAACGGATTGTGGATGTCATCAGTCAGGTCTCGGGGTCTTCAGCGGAGACTTACGAGGCGTTTACCCGGATTCAAAAAGAAATTCAGCTTTTTTCAGACTCGTTAGATGAAATATCTCAGCGATTGAAAGAATTCTCGGTCGGGGGCAAGCAGATCAACCAATCGATGGCTATGCTTCAGGGGCTAACACAAGACGTAGCAGAGCGCGGAAAAACCATTACGCATTCAACCGAACACGCGCAACAGGCCATGGACGCCTTAGCCGCAGGTTCTGATGGCGTTCATGAAGCACTCAATACCCTACAAACTTCTGAGACTGCCCTGTTCCAAGCTCAGGATCAGGTGACCGCCCTTGTGGATCGCATTGCGGACGTTGCCGCCAGTCTGCACGCCGATGCAGCGAAGTTTAAAACAGAATGACGCTGATTGATACGCACTGTCATCTTCAAGCTTCGGTCTTTACGCCAGATCGCGAGGCTGTGTTCGCCCGGGCCCGTCTCGCGGGAGTCCAGGGGTTTTTGTGCTGTGGCACCGAACCACAAGATTGGGAGGCTGTCTCTCAGTTAAGCCGCGACCAGCCGGGGGTTGTTCCTGCGTACGGCGTCCACCCATGGTACATCCCCGAGAATCCTGAAAGTGCCCTTCAAGCCTTGGAACAGCGCCTCACCAACGAGCCGCGAGCCTGGGTGGGCGAAATTGGTCTAGATCGGACCTTTGGGCCCCCTTTAGCCCGTCAAGAAGCCGTCTTTGAACCGCAACTTGCCATTGCACAACGGTTTCGTCGGCCGGTAAGCCTTCATTGTCGACGCACATGGGACAGGCTATTACTGTATTTAAAACGCTGGCCGGTTCCCGCCGTCCTCCACTCGTTTTCGGGCAGTAAAGCTGTCGCAGAGCAACTTTTAGACCGTGGAGATTGCTGGTTTTCGTTTTCGGGAGCCTTGACGCAGGGACGAAATGCCCGTCTGCCCGCCCTGCTGAAATTTCTTCCCCGTTCCAACGTACTTATTGAAACGGATGCTCCGGATTTAACACCCTGGCCGGTGTGGCGCGAAACCCCCGGGACCAGAAACGAACCAGCTTACCTGATTTACACAGCGCGCCAGGTAGCAGAAATATGGGACCTGCCCCTCGACGAGACAGCCAAACAACTTACAAAAAATGCACAGGCGTTGGGCTGGACAAGAAAAACAGAAGTAGGCTAAGGACAGCTATGGATGACAAGGCATTTTCTTCTCCGAGCTACCAAGAACGGTTTCAACGGACTCAACTTGTTCTTGGCAAAGAGGCACAACAACAGTTACAGCAATCTCGTATCGCTATCGTTGGTCTGGGTGCAGTAGGCGGCTATGCGCTGGAGGCTCTGGCCAGGCTGGGGGTGGGAGAATTCTCGCTCATCGATTTTGACGTTGTCCAAGCCTCGAATTTTAACCGGCAACTGCTAGCGATTGAAACCAACCTAGGTCGCCCGAAGGCCGAATGTGCCCGGGAACGAGTCTTAGCGATCAACCCCGAAGCTCAAGTGGAAATTCGTACCGATTTTTTTCACTCTGAAACCTTCGAACAACTTTTAGGGCCATTTGCCTCGGCCTCGGGCAAAAAAACTCTGGTTTTGGATTGTATTGACAGTCTTAACCCCAAAGTTGCTCTGTTAGAGATGCTCTATCGGCACAAGGTACCGGTGCTGGCCAGTATGGGAGCCGCCAACCGTAGTGATCCGCAAGCCGTTCGGGTGGGAGACATCTCGGAGGTTTCACTGTGCCCCTTGGGCTCCCGCGTACGAGCCAGGCTCCGGCGTCGGCAGATCCCGGGCGGCATTCGGTGTGTCTATTCGGTCGAGCCCCCTCTTAGGCCCCACGAAAGCCAACCTCCGCTGTCTTTGTCGCCGGTATCACGGGGACGTCCTCGCCACGCTATGGGGAGCCTTTCGTTCATGACGGGAATATTCGGTTTGACTTTAGCGTCTGAAGCTTGTCGATATTTGCTTTCTCGCCCAAACACGTTACAATAAATAAAGACTATGGTAGCGAAGCCTGTGATTTTGTGTGTTGACGACGAAAAAATTATTCTCGAGAGTCTCAAAGCCGAATTGCGCCGAGAGTTTGCCGCCGATTTTGATGTTGAGACGGCATCGAGTGGCGAGGCTGCCCTAACACTAGCCAAAGAATTACTGTACGACGGGACCAACCTCATGATGGTCATTTCAGACCAAAACATGCCGGGGATGAAAGGCTCCGACCTCCTCGCACAGATAAAAAGCTTATCGCCAGACACGCATACTGTCCTTTTAACCGGCTATACCGACTTAGACGCCGTTCGTGATGCTGTGAACCTTGCAGGACTTTTTCGGTATCTGAGCAAACCATGGAAGTTTGACGAGTTAGGCTTTACCATCCGTCAAGCTTCACGTGATCATGCTCACCAGCACCGTATTCGGGAACAAAAGACCCGCATCCGTAGCCTTACCGATTCCATGATTTACGCCCTCGAAGCTGCCAACCAACAGTCGGACGAAGATACCTATTCGCACATACACCGGGTTTCGCTCTACAGTGCCGCTTTAGCCAAGGCCCACGGTCAAGAAGATCTTTGGGTGGAACGTATTGCCCTCTACAGTCAGCTTCACGATATTGGCAAAGTAGGTGTAGCTTGCCAGTTGCTCCATGGGCCCGAATACTTTACGGACCGAGAAATCGAACTACAAAAACAGCATGTTTATTATGGCCACCTGATTTTATCTGCTGATGGCATCGACGAAATGGCCGCTAACATAGCCCGCTACCACCATGAGCGCTGGGATGGAACCGGCTACTTACAGGCACTCAAAGGAGAAGCTATTCCTCTTGAGGCCCGTATTGTCGCCCTGGCCGACGTGTTTGACGCTTTAACAACACCGCGTTCTTATCGAAAGCCCTTGAGTTTCTCGGCGGCTTTTGACGAACTTTTGACCTTATCAGGAACAGCGTTTGACCCCAAATTGGTAGAAATCTTTCGCAGTCTACGTCGCGAGTTCGAAAGCATCCACGGTTCGGTACGCACAGACGCTCCCCAACTCGCCGGATCCTCTTTCAACCGGGACCAGCCGGCCACATCAAAAGGCTGAAGCCGAGCAAGGCGGCTAAGCTGGCTAACTCAAGAACAAGCACGGTAATTCGCCCCCTGCCAGAACGTACTCTTTGGCGCCCCGATTTTTTTACGGCGATCACGGCAAGCGACAGCAACGTCAAGGACACGGCCATTCCTAGTGATATGGCCCCTACCGAGATTAAACCTAAAACAGGAGCACCCAACCCCAATGCGAATAAAAGTACCAACAAGCTCCCCGGGCACGGAAGCACCGCCGCAAAAAACAAAAAGGGCAAAAGGCGCCGCCAAGGAACTGGCTCGTACGAGGTTTCTAGACGATCGTGCCAGTCAAAACCCAGGGTCTGGCGCATTTTGTCGAGTGCCGACAAGCGGCTGACCTCCTTCCACTGGCTCAGGCGTCGAACAACCAAGACAGAAGCCACCGAAACCACACCGATGACCGCAAAGCCTTGTAGAAACTGGGTTGCCACCGCCAAGCTTGTTCCTACCGCTAACCGCAAAACAAATCGCAACACCAAAAGCGTAATGGTAACACTCACGCCGTGCGCCAACGCGAACAAAATCCCCACCAAAAAGCCCTGACCGTAGCGGGCGTTTTCAGAAAGAAAGTAAGCGCCGATAACTGACTTTTGATGTCCGGGCAGTAAAACATGTAAGGCGCCGTATAAAAACGAAAAAATCAACAGCGTCCACAAAGCTGGTGCCCACGGGTGGATTTTCAAATCACGAATGGCATGACTCAACCCAAACTGAAACGTCTGCTGTAACTGGATGACTTTTGAAAACCAGATCACGTAAAAGGGTACCGTCACAACTCGGTTTTGCTCGGCAACCCGATTTTGTGCTGACTGCTGGTGATGCAGGGGTGTCACTGGTGCCGTCGTAGGCGCTTGCGGGTGTGGTGGAGGGGCAAAACCCCGTTCAAAAGGGTTTGCTTGCCCCCACAGTCCCGTTAAAAAGGTAAGCCCTAAAACGAGAAGAAACAAAGCCCTGAAGTGCTTGGCGTCACGATAAGGCTTTGCGCCTAAGAAGGCCATCATAGTGGCCCCGCCAGACTTTCTGTTCCTGCCACACCCTCAGTTCCTGCTTTCAACATTCGTTCTAAGCGACCTTCATCAAAGGCCGTCCCCAAAAAAACCAAAGAAGTGCGTCTTGGTTCGTTGGCGTCCCAAGGGCGGCTGTACAGCTGTTTCTGAGCCCCGGCGACTTGCACTAAGTACTTCCACCGGTGTCCCGTCGGGTCATCAAGGTATAAAATTCCTTTTGAGCGTAAAAGTCCGGGCTCTTCAACAGCAAAGGCTGCCTTCACAGCGTCTAGTTTCAAAGGGCGATCATACTCAAATTCCCAAACTTTAACCTCATGATGTTGATCGGCACGAAAAAACCGCTTTCCGGAGGAAGTCTTTTTTTCGGAAGTTTCCACGGAACGTTCGCCCCCCTCTCCCATGGCGTCCCAAGGGATTCTTTCACTGGTCGGGAATATGGCTATACCCGGTTTGAGCGCCGCCAAACGGTTTTCGACAGCAAGCCGAGTGTCAGCAGGGGTCATATCAGTTTTCGTTAATAGCACCACATCGGCAAAGCTCAATTGCTTGCGTACCAAACCCACCTCTTTTTCACGCTCTAAAAAGGTCGAGGCATCGATGATGGCCCAAACGGCTGATAGGCGAAAATCGGGATTGTCCTCTCGAGACAACAACTCAAGGACGGGCGCCGGACTAGTCAGGCCCGAGGCTTCTATAATCAAAAACTCTAGCGTGGGCTCTTTTTTTAACAGATCCCTCAATGCTTTTTCAATTTCGCCGTCACCCACACAGCACAAACAGCCGGCTGGGAGCTCAACAACAGGTTTTTTCCGTGTTTCGACAATCTGGCTCTCGAGTGCTGCAGTGCCGAACTCGTTCAGCAAAACACCAAACTTTCGGCCGGGGCGCTCTTTGACAAGCCGGTTGACGATGGTGCTTTTACCAGACCCCAAAAACCCGGTCAGAACAATGACGGGAACAGGGTCCCGTACGTTTTTTTTCATGGTGCTTTCTCCCATATCAAATGAGCTTCGACCGGAATAACAAAACCGCCGTAGTAGGCCCGCCCTGGGTTGGGTCTAAAGCGTACGACAGCGCCGTCTGCGCCGGTCAAGGGCTGATGTTTCGCCCAGAGGATTTGCGTGTAATAAGAATCATCGTACATGGCCAGCGTTAGCTCATCACCAGGATGAATCCGCCGGTGAATCGGGACAAAAAAACGGTAAACCGCCTTGGAACCTCCCGCAACTAACCAGGTTTCAAAGTGCGAAACGCTGGTAGGAAAGAGCCTGGCGCCGTTCCAGTAAACCCAGCAGAAATAGTGATAGTTGCCCAAATTGTCAAAATCTTGGGTTCGAATGGCATGAATGGTCTGGGGGCTAAAGCGCCCATCGGCGCCATGAGGAAAGGCAGTCACAACCGTCGAAAACATTTCGTCAAAAGTCCACGTGGCCCAAAAGCCCTCTACCGTTCCGTGCTTGACCACAACCTCAGCCTTTGAGCTGATCCAAATGTGCGGATGCGCCCAGGCGACCTGCGCCACAAAAGCCAGCAATAAAAAGGCTAACACTTTGAATTTACCCAGCAGATACTCCTTCCGTCCCGTACTATGCAGGACTAGGCACTCCCCAAACCAGCGCGCACAGGGTATGATTCCTCATGAAGTCAGAACCCCTTCACGCATTTTTTGCCTCAACCTCGCCTGGCCTTGAGTTCCTCCTCGAGCAGGAACTGGCCACCCTCGGTTTTAAACCCCACCGTGAACTTGGCGGGGCCTTCTGGAAAGGCCGCTGGCGCGACCTTTACCGGGCTGGGTTGAGCCTCAGAACCGCGTCGCATGTCCTGGTCCGCATCAAAGGCGGAACTGCCACAAGCTTTCCCGAACTCGAGCTTCTGTTGGGAAACCTTCCGTGGGAACTTTGGTTACAGCGGCACGCCTCGTTCCGGGTTGATGCCGCTTGCCGTGCTTCGGCTTTGTACCATGAAGGGGCCGTTGTCGAACGGGTAAGTGATTGGATCACGCGCCGCACCCAAGCAGAACCAGCCCCCGTGGGGAGCGAGCCGGCCCAGCGGTTTATGGTTCGCATCGTCCATGATACCGTGGAACTCAGTGTGGATGCGGCAGGCCCCTTGCACCGGCGGGGG
This sequence comes from Spirochaetales bacterium, assembly GCA_013044245.1. GTDB lineage: Bacteria > Spirochaetota > Spirochaetia > JABEVK01 > JABEVK01 > JABEVK01. The sequence goes on from JABEVK010000109.1 coordinate 13,284, forward strand.
TATCGGTTGGCCACGGCCAAAGCCCCCCTGCGCGAAAACCTAGCGGCCGCTCTGCTTTACGCTTCCGGTTGGGTACCTGCAGTAACCGAAGGTCTTGGACGTGGCGCGGCGATTCGCTACAAAGCCCCCACGAGCCCCTTGGATGATCCTTTTTGCGGTTCGGGAACCATACCGATCGAAGCCACCCTCCTGGCCCGCCGCATTCCTCCAGGCCTAGCAACGGCCGATCGACAACCTCGACACTTGGCGTGCCAGGACTGGCAGGATTTTGACACGGACGCTTGGGAAAAAACCGTAACCAGTCTTCAGTCGCATATTCTTTCTGAAAGCCCGATTGTGATCACGGGCGGCGATCGAGACGATGGGGCCATCCAAGCGGCACGGACCAACGCCGAACGGGCTGGGGTTAACCTGGTTTGGGAGCGGCGAGCGTTTTCACAGGCCGCGTGGACGCAGGGCGGTTTTGTGGTAACTAACCCCCCATACGGTCACCGCATTTCGGAACACAGCGACCTTCGTAACTTGTTTGCGACTTTTGGCAAAAAAATTAGCCAAGATAACGTCACCGCAACATGGTTGGATGGCACGGAACACGGCGAGGGCTTGGCCGGGCTACATCCACAGGAGCTGTTGCGAACAAAGAATGGGGGGCTTCCTGTTAGGTTTTTGAAATTTTCGCCGACTCAGGTCTAAAGGAACGTTCTGTTTCGGCAGTGATGGTAATTCCTCCGCGCGGCTTTTGCGAAACGGTAACTTTAATCCATAACGGTGACAAAACGGCCGCAACATCCTCGGCCACCAGAGCAGATAACGCTTCGCAAAAGTGACCTTCGTTACGGAATGACCAAAAGTAGAGTTTGAGGCTTTTGCTTTCTAAACAGAAGGGTCCCGGTACAAACTCGATTCTTATCGCTTCATAGTCGGGCTGACCCGTGACGGGGCATAGGCTGGTGACCTCATCGCTTTCAAGGACGACTCTCGTGACCCCGGCAGGGGTTGGAAAAGTTTCCAGCTGGCGACGGGGTTCGGCGACTTTGTGCCCCAAAATTTCAAAGGGGGGCAGGGGTTGATCTGTCACAGGCGGCTCCTTGTCTTGTCCTATTTATAAGCGGCGCGGCGGATGTTTTTGGGCCCAGGCCCAGGTTTCGTCCCACTGCAGCTTTTCTTTTGAAAAATCCAAAATTCCGTATGAAGTGGCCAATTCCGGTTCATAGATCCACACCGACGCGGCTAAACGCGAGGCCTTTTCGATTTGATACGTGTTGATCGTTCTAAAAAGGTACTCTAAGCCTAAGGCGGTATTTTCGACAACCTCAAGATGAAAACCACCCATCGCCGAGGCACTTTCGGCGCTAGCATGAGACAGATCCGGTTTATGGCTAGTGGCCGCCGTACTCCCCATTCGGTCAATCAGAAAGATTTCATCGCAGTTTTCATCTTCGAGGGCTTCGACAGGGATCGAGTCAGGTCCGGTCCCGCCGTCAAAAAAAAACCCTTCAAGCCCTGGCCCCGTTTTGGCACCTATTTTTTGTGGCGGAAACACGATAGGGATCGCTGTCGAAGCCATCAAGACATCAACAAGACTTAAGTTTTTATGGTGGGGATGCAGGCTAGAAAGACGCATGGGGCGGCCCGTCGCTCGGTCGACAACACAGAGCCAGGTCGGCAAAGGGAGGTCTCCCAACGTCGCAAAACCCAAACGTCGTTCCACGATGTGTTCTAAAAGCCGCCGCAAAGGGGCATTGTCAAGCACACCGCCCTGAGCAAGGGCTCCGATACTTACGGTAAAGACGTCGCGGTTCTTCAGCCCTGCTAACAACCCGTAATAGGTGTCTTCTCCGGCGTCACCGGGGCCACCCCAGCGAAACTCGCCCCCACGGGAAGCCTTGCCATCGATGGTCTGCAATATCGCATTTACCACCACAGCATTCAAAGCTCCGGAACTCGTCCCAGCCACAACATCAGGACGCACCGATCGTCCCATCACTTTTCCTTCCATCAAAGCCTTGGCCAATGCCGCTTCTTGCGCAATAAAGGCCGCCGCCCCGGCAAAAGCGAATCCCGTTTTCATAGGCACCCCCTCCTGTTTAATTTCACCGAGAAAATGTTTCATGACAAGCCTTGTTTTCTGAAAGATAAACGGAAAAATCGATTCGCATGCTACGGTTTTTTGTTCCCATATTCACAATAGAATGATATACTGCTGCCGAGGTAGCAAATGATATTTCAACGTCCGTTCCGCGGGGGCGCTCCTGTGCCCCACCGTAAACAGACGGCGGAGCTGGCCACTCAGACGATGCCGGTTCCGCCTAAGGTCGTCATTCCGCTCCTTCAGCACACGGGGGTCATTTGCGACCCTAAAGTGCAGAAGGGGGATTCCGTCAAGGTGGGGCAAATCCTCGGCGACTCCGACAAACTTATGGCTGTACCGATTCACTCAAGTGTGTCGGGCAAAGTCACCAACGTCGACTTAATGCTCTGGGCCGGCGGAATTCAAGTCACCAGTATTGAAATCGAAACCGATGGTAAGCAAGAAATTGTCGACAACATTACCCCTCCGGTGGTAAGCAATAAACAAGAGTTTTTAGCGGCCGTCCGCGCCAGCGGTCTGGTTGGGCTCGGGGGTGCGGGGTTTCCGACGCACGTCAAGCTGAATCCTCCACAAGACAAACCTGTCGATACCTTGATCATCAATGCCGCCGAATGTGAACCGTATATTACCGCCGATTATCGTGAAATCCTTGAAAATTCCGAATCGATTGTTGCTGGCGTTAAGGCAGTAACCACCTATTTGGGAATTTCGAACGTCCTGATCGGTATCGAAGACAACAAACCCAAAGCGATTGCCTTGCTTAAAAAAGTATTTGCTGCTCATCAAAGCGTTAAAGTGTTGCCGTTAAAGACTCGTTACCCCCAGGGTGCCGAAAAAATGCTGATTTGGGCCACGGCTCGCCGTGTTCTCCCTGTAGGCAAGCTTCCTGCCGATGTCGGTGTGATCGTCATGAACGTCACTTCGGTATCCTTTTTGGGCCAGTACCTGCAAACTGGTTTCCCGTTGATCAAGAAAAGAGTCACGGTGGCCGGTGGTTGTGTTAAAGAGCCCAAAAATGTCGAAGTGCTGATTGGCACCCCGCTCGCCGATGTTTTTGCCTTTGCCGGTGGTTTTACCAAGGACCCGCGAAAGGTCATTATGGGCGGCCCTATGATGGGCGTTGCCCAGCACACTCTCGATACTTCGGTGGTCAAGCACACCAATGCGCTCTTGGCCTTGCCCGCCAACGAAGGGGAAGCCCCTGCCGCTGGGGCCTGCATTCGTTGCGGCCGATGCGTAACAGCCTGTCCCATGGGCCTCGCACCGTTGATGCTCAACCGTTCGGCGTTGAAAAACGATACCGAGGTTCTTCAGCAGTATGAGGTGATGGCCTGCATTGAATGCGGAAGCTGTGCCTTTGTCTGCCCATCTAAGATTCAGTTGGTTCAAGGAATCCGCCTTGGAAAAACACAAGTTCGTCTAGCTGACGCCAAAAAGAAAGCTCAAGCCGCACAGGAAAAAGCTCCTCAAGGAGGCCGCGCATGAACGCCCCGCTCCTCGTTACCTCTTCACCCCACATCCGCGCCTCTTCTTCTACCCGACGCATCATGCTGGATGTTCTTTTAGCGCTTCTGCCCGCTGTAGCGGCCAGCGTCGTTTTTTTCGGACTGCAGGCTCTTTTGGTAATTCTCGTGACTGTGGCTTCGACGATGCTTACCGAATTTGTGACACGCAAGTGGATTCTCAAACGGGATTTTCGCCTCGGCGATCTCTCTGCCGTGGTGACCGGTATCCTCTTGGCACTCACACTCCCCCCCTCCATTCCCTTGTGGCTGGCCGCGGTCGGCGGTATTCTGGCCATCTTTTTGGTTAAAGAGCTGTTTGGCGGCCTAGGACAAAACTTTATGAACCCCGCTTTAGGAGCGCGTGTCTTTTTGTTTTTAGCCTGGCCAGCCGCCATGACCGATTGGTCTAAGCCTCTCATGGACGCCGTGACATCTCCTACACCTTTGGCTATTCTCAAAGGTAAAGAAGTCGCAGGTGCTGTCCTCCCCCACCTGTCGCAACTGTTCTTGGGTGACCGCGCTGGGTGTTTGGGCGAAACCTCGGTCATCGCCCTTTTGATCGGTGCCGCCTATTTATTGGCCCGTCGAGTGATCCACATCCGCATTCCCTTTGCCTATTTGGGTACGGTAGCTCTCTTGTCTTGGATCTTCGGCAACCAACACGGCTTCTTTCAGGGTGACGTCGCCGCCTACCTTATGTCGGGCGGGCTTATCCTTGGAGCCTTCTTTATGGCAACGGACTATGCGACCCAACCCATTAGCATTCCCGGTAAGTGGTTGTATGCCGTTGGTATCGGAATCCTCACCGTGGTGATCCGCCTGTATACCAATTATCCGGAAGGCGTCATGTTCGCCATTATCATCATGAACACCGTGGTGCCGCTTATTGATCGCCACATTGTTCCGAAGACCTTCGGAGGCAGCCGTGCGTGAAATCCTTAAACCAGCCCTTGTGCTTTTAGCTATTTGTGTAGCCATCGCTGCCGTTCTCGCCGTAGTCTATCAAGTCACCAAACCGATTATCGCTAAACGAGCGGCCGATGACTTGAAAGCCGCGATGCACGAGGTTTTACCCCAGGCGGAAAGTTTTCAAGATTTGTTTTTTGATGAAGCGGACGCCAAGGCGAAGAACTTTGACGTATCGAGCACACAACTGCAACTCGTAAAAGCAATCCCTGTAGCCGCGCAAGGCGGTTTGCAAATGTTGCAAATTTCGGCCGGTAAGAACCAAACAGGCGCAGTCGTCGGTTATGTGTTTACTTCCTTGAGTGCCGGATACGCCCCGGATGGTGTTCACGTCACGGTAGGCATTGACACCACAGGAAAGATCACCGGTGTTCGTATTGGTGATCAAAACGAGACGCCAGGCCTCGGGTCGAAAGTTCTAGCTCTCCATGGTCCTTATTTAAAACAATTCAACAATTTAACGCCACAAAGCTCGAACGGCACCTACCTTACCCTGGTGAAAAACAAACCCGCTTCGGCACCGCCCGAGCAAATTGACGCTGTTACCGGCGCCACCTTTACCAGCCGCGCCGTCTGGCGCGCCGTCGAGGCCTCGGTCGAGGCGGCACACGCTGAAATGTCTGCAGGAGGTCAATCATGAGTACTCAGGCTGAAGTACCCTTCACCTTTGTTCTACCAAAAGAGAAAGCTCCCAAACCTAAAGCGATTGTGATCGCAGGTTTGATCAAAGAAAACCCTACCCTCAAGATGGTTTTGGGGTGTTGTCCGACCCTCGCTGTTACGACAGCGGCTCCGAATGGCCTTGGCCTTGGCCTGGCAACAGCTTTGGTCTTGACGATGTCTAACTTCGTGATTTCTCTGCTGAGAAATGTCATACCCGATAAAGTGCGTATTCCCAGCTACATTGTCATCATTGCGGGCTTTGTCACCATCATCATGTACGTGCTCAAAGCATACTTTCCCGCCCTCGACAAATCGTTGGGTATCTACATACCGTTGATCGTGGCGAACTGCATTCTTTTGGCTCGCGCCGAGATGTTCGCTTCGAAGTTTGGGCCTTTCTCGTCGGCATTGGATGGTCTGGCCATGGGCTTAGGCTTTACCATCGCGTTGTTCTCGATTGCCACCGTCCGTGAGATCCTGGGGAACGGCACCTGGTTCGGCATTCCCATGACCCCGCACTTCTTTTCACCGGCCGTACTTTTGATTCTGCCCCCCGGAGGCTTTTTAGCGTTCGGCATTGTCATGGTTATCATGAATTACTTGACCCGTGGCAAAGTGGGTGGTGATGTGGCCTGCGCAACTTGTAACCCAGAAAATTCTCACTGCGCTCCCGACTCGATTTTGGGGGGTAAATGATGAACGAATTAGGAACCATCGTCGGTCAAATTATTATCACCATGCTTTCGGCTATTTTAGTCGAAAACTTGGTTCTCTCGCGCTTTTTAGGAATGTGCCCCTTTTTGGGAGTAACGCAAAAAACCTCAACCGCCGCCGGCATGGGGATAGCGGTTGCCGCCGTTCTGATGATTGTGGCGGCACTCGCGTGGATTGTGAATGTCACACTCTTGGTGCCCAATAATCTCGAGTTCTTACAAACCATGAGTTACATCCTCATCATCGCTGCTGTGGTACAGTTCCTTGAAACAGTCTTACGCAAGTTTATTCCGCCGCTCTATAAAGCGTTGGGAATATACCTGCCGTTGATTACCACCAACTGTGCCGTGCTGGGTATTCCGCTGATCAATACCCAACGTGGTTACGACTTCGGGATGACTCTGGTCTACACCCTGGGAGCCGGCTTAGGATTTGCGATGGCTTTGGTACTGTTTTCAGGCGTCCGAGAACGCATGGCCAAGTCAGATATTCCTGCTTCGTTGCAAGGTGTTTCAGGGGCTCTGTTCGCAGCGACCCTCGTCTCGATGTCGTTTTTCGGCTTTCAGGGATTGTTTGCCAAATGAGAGCCCTGCTAGGTGCCCCTTCGGAGGTAAGGCATGAATAATTTCTTTGTGCATTTTGCGATACCCGCCCTCATTTTGGGCGGTTTGGGTTTGGTGCTCGGCCTGATTCTTGCCTATTCGGCCAAGGCTTTTGCCGTTAAGATTGACGAACGAATTAAATTCGTCCGGTCGGTTCTTCCGGGTGCCAACTGTGGAGCCTGTGGACAAGCCGGGTGCGAGGCTTTTGCCGAGGCGGCTGTCGAAGGTAAAGTCAAACCATCGGGCTGTCCGGTGGGGGGCGAGGCTGTGGCTAAGAATGTCGCAGCCATCCTTGGTGTTGAACTGGGCGACACGGTATCAACAGTCGCCCGTGTAGCCTGTGGAGGAACTATTGCTGTATCCCGCCTCAAATACTCGTACGACGGTATCAAAAGTTGCGCCGCGGCCACTGCCCTGCACAATGGACCCAAGACGTGTGCCTTTGGGTGTTTAGGTTTTGGCGATTGTGTCGCGGCCTGTCCCTTTGACGCCATCGTGATCGAAAACGGCGTCGCTCGGATCGTTGAAGAAAAATGCCGCTCGTGCGAAGCATGCGTGGCCGCCTGCCCCAAAAAGCTCATCTCGATGGTACCCCGAGGCAAAAACTTTGTTGTTGCTTGCAAAAGCACACAAAAAGGACCCGCCACCAAAAAGGCTTGCGATGTTGGGTGTATCGCCTGTTCCAAATGCGTCAAGGTTTGTCCGCACGACGCAATTACCGTTACCAACAACCTTGCTCGCATTGACCCTGCCTTGTGTCAAAATTGCGGAGAATGCGTCAAGGTTTGTCCGACCGATGCGATCCGCGAAATTGGCGGAGTTTTACGCGTCGAGGGTAAAGCGGTTTAGCGCGCAAGATTTAATGGGCAAGTTAAGCTAACTTTTATTTTTCTTGGGGGGTGCTGGTTGACTCAAGCAATTCTGAGCCTAAGACCCGTACCCCCCAAAATTGCTAAACCGAGCCAACTGGCAAGAACCAAGAGGTTTCTCGTCACTAAGGCGGCACAGTGAAGTCCTTGTAAGCCAGTAAAGTAGTCGGGTACAGGGTAGATACTGGGCACAAAAACGCAGGCAACCAAAAGGCACACCGCTGGCCACCAGGTTGTGTCTAACACGGCAATGGCCGCAAACGGGATAATCCAAATCATATACTGCGGCGAAAAGACGGGGTTAAAGATCACAAAGGCTGTTAACGGTAACAGCAGCAAGTTGGCCAAACGGGGTAGGCTCAGGCCGAGCTTTTTCTGCCAGACCGCTACGGTCGACACAGCTACCGAGAGCAACACCGTCCCCCCAAAGAGACCTTTGACCCAGGGTACAGCCGCCAAGGCGATCGGTCCCTGAATTTCATACCATGCTGTTGAGCGCACCCATACCGCACTTGCTCCCCACCAAAGGTGCCCGACCCATAATAGAGAAGCCGCCAAGGATTCAACCTGTAGACCTCTTCCCCCTTGAATGAGTAGAAAGTTCCACCACGGAACCAAAAAACTAATCACCACCAGCGGCAAAAGGCCTGCGATACCGCCTAAAAAGTAGCTCTTCACCGCCTTAGCCCCGTTCTGGTAAGCCCAAGCGGCAAGCGGCAAGACAAAGAGCAAGGGGTAGAGTTTAGCCCCAATCCCCAGTGCTAACAAAAGGCCCGCTACGAACCAACGCTTTTGGTACGCCAAGAATAGCCCCGCTACCGACAGAAGCATTGGCCAAATATCGTACCGCTGGAGCATAAAATACCCCAAAAATAGTTCGGCCAAAGAATACAGTATGAGCGGAACCCAAGCGCGCCAGGACTGTTCGTCGAGGTACAGGGCACGGTACCGAGGCCACCCCAAAAACAATTTCACCAGGACATCTAAACCCAAAGCGAGGATCATGAAATTGATTAAATACCCGCTATCGCCCATCAGCCACGGCAAAAGAAAGATCCCCAACGCATAAGGCGGGTATTCGACCGGGTGAGACAAGTACGGCAGGTGTCCAGCCGCCCAGTCGTGAATCATCCATTGGTACCAGGCAACATCGCCCTCGTTGGGAGCCTGAAGCCCCAAGGCCAGAACGAAGGTCGAGACAATCGCCAAAAGAATTGCCACACGGGGACCAAGGGATTTTAACTTCAAAGGCAGGTTTTCGTTCAGCATTTCGTTGAGCAACATGGTCTAATTATTCGGTTTGGGGCGAAAGGTTGTCAATCAAATTACTGACTGCAACCCCAGAGCGTAATGTTTATGCTATGATCGAACGAATTGCCAAAGTTAAGCGGAGGTGTAAATTTGCTTCGGCTGGTTTTCGGCCTTCTCAACTTTTTTCTTATGCTCTGGCTCCCTTCCTGCAACAGTTTCACGTTTGGCATGACTGCCCCAAGCCAAGAATTTCAACTTGACGTAGGAGCTGGTCTGCCTTTTAGTCAGGGCCGATGGCAAGATCATCCTGCCCGGATGTTGTGGGACACTGGCTCATCGTTTTGTATTCTCTCGCACGCTTTAGCCGCAACAACAGCCATCCAAGGATCCTTCAAACAGGGTTCAAACTCCCTCGTGATACGGGGTCTTTCGTTGAACAGCCGGCTATTTCACGATGGCGGATTTTCGGGCCTTATCGGCGGGAATGCGTTTCGACATCGGCTTGTTGTTTTCAACTTTGCCCAGCACAAGGTCCTCTTGTCGTCCTTGCCACTGTCTTGGTATGAAACGCAGGGTGCTCATAAGTTCTTTTTTACTCTCGTGGGGGACCGCCCCCTGTGCCAGATTGTGCTGGCCGGTAAACGCTACACCGCGCTCATCGACACAGGATCTGTCGACGTACTAACCCTGCAAGGTCGGGCCGCCCGTCAGCTGCCTTCGGGCGCAATTCTTCAAACACTGACAACCGTTACCAGCGAGAATGCGTTTAAAACATTCTCCTCTCGACGCGTCCTTATTTCATCAGCTGAAGTTTTTGGCGAGGAACTTAGCTCACCTGTTGTCAATTTAGACGGAGTTACCCAACACAGCGTTAACACTCAAGGCTTCCAAATCGACACGAGCGATCCCTATCAAGCCGTGATCGGTTATGGATTCTTAAAAACGGGTATTCTGGCGCTCGACTTCCGCACCGGAATCGGTTTTTGGATGAAAAACCGCCTTTTTCGCTAAAAGCCCTTCCTCTCTCGGTGTATTTTCAACCCCATCAGGATACAGACTCCGGCTAGGACCAGGAAACCAAATCCCAGCCAGGCCACCTGCTTGCCCCAAAACAATACAAACAAGGTTCTGGCTTCGCCGAGACCGATTGCTAACGCCATAAGCACTGAAGCTCCTGTGATAGCGAGGTTATAGATCTTGCGGAAACGGGGATTTCGCATTGACCAAGCGTAGGCCTTCGTCATCACGATACCATCAGCGGTGTCCATGAGGCTCATTCCGCTGGCAAAAGCTAAAGGAAAGCTGAGAACCACCGTCCAGGGGAGCGTGACCGACGCAGTCGCTGACAATGTAAGCAAAGCAACTTCTGAGGCGGTATCAAATCCAAAACCAAACAATAGCCCAACAACAAATAATTGACCCGCACTCCCTACACGCCGCAGGACAGGAAATAGCAAACGTCCCAGTATACCCTGAGGTTGAACCGACCGAGGGGCTTTCACCCACCCCAACAGCTCAAACAACAAGATAAGGTTAAAAAAACCTAGAATGATAAGAAACAGGGAAGAAATTAAAGTCCCAAGGATAGAGCCTGCACCTTGCCAAGCAGGCATTTGCTGGCGAACCCAAACTGAGGCAAAAGCCAACCCCACCGAAAGGGCAAAAACGATGGTGGAATGGCCTAACGAAAAGTAAAACCCTGTACCCTGCGATGGTTTACCAGCTTGAAGGAGACGACGAACCGAATTGTCGATAGCCGCTATGTGGTCAAGATCAAACGCATGTCTCAAGCCAAAGGAATAGGCCAAAAGAAGCAACCCTGTTTGCTCTGGCCGATAACCTTGCGAAAAAAATAACAGCACACAAAGAATGTGCACCAGCGCTACCATCACCCCATAAAAGCTAGACATATCGTTGTGGCCACAGCCCTTCCCGTTTTTTCCAATCCAGAAAGTCCCCCCTCAAGTCTAAGCTCCCAATTCATTAAAATTCGCACCTGTAAGGTCTTAGAGAACTATTATAAGATTGTTCGACGTTCCTGACAATCAAATTATGTCTGGCCCCCTTGGAACAAAAGCTTTCTACCTTTTATAGTCACGAGTACCGCCCTTTGATCTGCCACCTCCCAGGGGTGAGCGAGGAGAATTATGCAGCACCTTACCCAAATGGGCGAAGCCCCCATTGGCAAGCTCCTTTTGAAGTTTTCGATACCCTCGATTACGATGATGCTGGTGAATGCCTTGTACAACGTCGTCGATCGTATCGTCGTCGGGCAATACCTGGGCACAGAGGCTTTGGCTGCTGTCACGCTCGCTTTTCCGTTGATGATCGTCTCGTTAGGCATCGGCCTATTGGCCGGAGCTGGGGCGTCGAATATCGCCTCACTGTTGCTCGGTGAAAAACGGTATGAAGAAGCTGCCCAAACGATTGGTAGCGCCGCCTGGTTGGGGTTGGCGTTTGCTGTGCTTTTGACCGTGGGGACCGCGAACAACATCGACGGTGTCCTCAAACTCTCTGGAGCTACCGCCAGCACCTTGGGTCCGGCAAAGACCTTTACCAGCGTTATTCTTCTTGGCTTCATCTTTCAGGCTGTGGCCATGGGGGTGGGCATGCCCATTCGGGCTCAGGGGCGAGTCAAAACCTCGATGGTCATCGCCGTTTCAGGAACTGTTCTCAATGCCATTCTCTGCGTCATCTTTGTCGGTCCGCTGAAGATGGGCATCGCCGGTTCGGCGTGGGCTACGGTGATTGCCCAAATGTTTGGGTTAATCATTTCGAGTTCCTTCTATTTAACACCCTTGAACCGCCTCAAGATGTCGTGGAAAAGTCTTGAGCTGAAGTGGGACCTCGTCGCAAAAATCTTTTTCAACGGCTTAACTCCGTTCGCCCTTCAGTTGATTTCCATCATTATTTTTATTCTTTTCAACATCAACATGACCGTTTTGAAAGGGGACACCGGAATTGCGGCGATTGGTATTGTTAATACGGTCATGCTGCTCGTCATGCTTCCGGTGCTTGGTCTGGTTCAAGGGGCTCAGCCCCTGATAGGCTACAATCTCGGGGCAAAAAATCCGCACCGCGTCCGCCAGGTGGTCAAGATAACCGCCTTTTGGTCCACCTTGGTTTTAACCCTGTGGACTCTTTACATGGAGCTATTTCCTGAATCTCTGATATGGATCTTTAACAGCCGGGACCAAGAATTACTGCACTTAGGGGCGCTTGCCTTACGAGTATTTCTCATTTTCTTGCCAGGGTCAGGGATCATGTTCCTCTTATCACAATTCTATCAATCCGCCAATAAGGTTCTTCCGTCTATTCTCACCGGTTTAGGACGACAGCTTTTGCTGATCCTCCTGCTGATTATTTTGCCCAAGATTCTGGGGTTATGGGGCGTCCTTTTATCGGGGCCCTTTTCGGATGCGCCGTTTATTCTCTTGTCGGTGTTCCTTTTGATTCATGAAATGAACCGACTAAAAGCCCTACCGCCACGAAGTGAACCATTGGCGAGCGGCTAGGCCGGCATTAGAAAGCGGTAAACCATACACAAGCGGCGCGAACCAAACAAACAGTGCCAGCGATGTACCAGCGGCCAAGCTCAACCATAAAAGTGGTCGTTTTGTTTGCGCCAAGAGCCACACACCGATACTCATCGCCAAGGTCAAGGCTGTTAAATAATGGTAAAGGAACATGACCCTTCCTATAAAAATAAAAGGAAGGTAGTTGATAGCCCAAGCGGCTAGTAAAAAGGTTGTCTTCGTTTGGTGCTTGAGCCGCTGTGTCCACAAAAGCAAGAACAAAAGGGCGACGGCTACTGTTGAGCCCCACCACACCACAGGGTTGCCCAGAAAATAAATTCGCTGATCATTTTTAGCCCAGTAGTAAATAGGACGAATATCGAACGGCCAGGTGTACCACAGGCTCGCATAGGGGTGCGTCGCCACTAAGGTTTCGTTCGCCGTATACATCCGAACATTCATTTCACAAAATTTCGCCCACGGTCCCAGGGTAGGTAAGTTCGCCTGCCCCGCATACTGGCTGCCTATCAAAGATTTCTGAAATGCCGGCGTCATAAACGCATCGCCTGGTCCCGCGTTCGGCAACAGCGCAAAATGAATTTGAAAAACCGAATAATAAACAGCAAAGGCTAATACGAGGACAACCCCACACCGTAAGATAAACCGAAGCCAGCGGTAGGGAGCTTTCAAAAAGGTCCACAATTCACCAAGCAGGATGATGCCCAGTCCCGCCAGCCCCGTCCATTTGATCGAAACGGTAATACCAGCCATCAAGCCCACCGCTACCCACAGTGTCCAGCTCTGCCTACGACGGGCGACAAGGTAGAGCACCACCGTGCCCAAAATCGCCGATACCAATAAGGATTCTGGCAAAATGAACCGAGAGTCCGCTACCAAAGCCGTGTCGAAACACGCGGGAAGCGCCCCAAGAAGGATGACCGGAGTCGGCAATTTTAGTTCTTTGAGCAATAGAGCAATCAAAACAGGAATTGAGGCCCCCGTCAGAAGGGGCACCAGACGCATAAATTCCCAGGACAAGCCATGATACGGCGTTCCGATTGTATCGGGTGTAGGAAAGTTAATCGGGCCGCCTAAACTACCAACCCAAAAAAATAGTAGTTTGGCCAGCGGCGGGTGTACGTCAAAATAAAATGAGCCTTTGGTGTAGTCCGCGGCAAACTGACCAAACCAAACCTCATCAAAGACGATGGACCCTGGGTGACCCCAAAACAAAAGCCGCGTGACTAAGCTGACAAGCCCCACAATAACGAGAGCATGCCAAAGTTGAAGTTTACGGGGGAGCATAGCCAATTCCTTTCCGCTCAAAATTTCCGTTCATACTTTACAAGGGAAAAACGGAATTGCCTATCGGGAAAGTTGCTTTTTGTTTCTTACCAAACTCACCAAAGCTCCCCCTAGTGCGGCGCCGCCCATCGCCAAAATGACTACACGAAAGCCCGACATGAATAAACCCTTATCGGTAATTCCGGCTACTCCTGAGGTCCCCGTATTCGTCGTAACCGAAAAAATCGCAACGGCAAAGGCAGCCCCTGACACCATTCCCAAGTTTCTAAAGAATGAGTTTACACTGCCGGCTATTCCCAAACGGTGACGTGGTGCCGCCCCCATAACGCTCGAATTGTTGGGGGACTGAAATAACGCCGTGCCTAGCCCCAAGAGCCCAATTAAGAGGCCAACCTCTATCAACGGTGACGTAGGCCCCAGGGTCGCGACGAGGCCTAAGCCCACGGCGGTCGCGGCAAGACCACCCACAGTAAACAACTGAACACCCACCCGATCCGAGTACCTTCCTGAAAGGGGCGCAACCACAGCTAAGACCAAAGGATACACCGATAGCAAAAGACCCGCTTGCCAAGCCGAAAGCCCTAAAACATTCTGCAAATAAAAGGGCATAAAAAGGACATACCCAAACATGGCCACATACGAAAACCACGAGGCAGCAACACCCAAAGAAAAGGCCTTTGACGCGAACAGCGTTTCATCGATCAGCGGGTGCTTGCGTTTTCGTTCGATGACAAGAAACACAGCCAGCGCCGCTACCGACAAAAGGGGGCCAGCCACCATCAGCCAGAGAGGAGCCAAGCCTTCTTGCCATAACAGCAACCACGAAAAGAACAGCACCACTAAACCAATAAACAGCAAAGAGCCAGGCCAGTCAAAGTCACCGCTCTGCTTCGGAGATTCGGGCATAACAGCCAACGTCAGGATTACTCCCGCTATGCCAATCGGGACGTTAATAAAAAAGATGGCCGGCCAGGCAAAGAAGTGCACAAGTAATCCCCCCAAGCCGGGTCCCAGCAGACTGCCGATTGCCACCGTAGAACCGATGTAGCCCAGGGCCTTTCCGCGTTCCTCGGGGGGATAAATCGAGGTCACGATGGCTTGTACCAGTGCCATTCCCATCGAGGCCCCGACAGCCTGAACGACGCGCGCGGCGACTAAAAAGGGCAAATTGTCAGCCAAACCGCACATCAGCGAGCCTAGCGTAAAGATACCCAAACCTGCCGCAAAAAAGCGTTTGCGTCCATGCAAATCGGCCAAGCGCCCCCACACCAGGATTACTGCCGAGATCGCAATCAAGTAGGAACTCACTACCCATTGAACATCGTTAATGCCCACGTGAAAGCTTTTAGAAATATTTGGCAGAGCAATGTTGACAATTGAGGCGTCAATGTTTGCCATCAGAGTCAAAATCAAAGTATTGAGCAATATAAGCGTTCGTTTCGTTGCGGTCAGCGTAGTATTCATCGATCAACCTAATCCTGGAGCAAAATCAAAACTTTCGGTACGGATGCGGGACGGTTTAACCCCTAGTTCCTTGAGTGAGGCCAAAACTACCCTTTGAACCCCTGGCGACGCACAAACGGCAAAGGTATATTTTTCTCGTTCAGGCACTTGCTCAGCCAAATACTCGCGAGAAAGCCGAACAGGGGTTTGCGAGGTCACGAGAATCTTAAGCTTAAAGTGAGGCCGCTCAGCTTCGAGACGCCTCAGCTCGTCTAAATCGGGAATCTCTTTTTCACTACGGACAGAAAGAACAAGAATGAGCGGTCGTGGGTCATTTTGTCGGGCCAAATCCTTGGCGACACTGACAAAGGGAACACTACCAATGCCTCCACCGATAAGGCACAAAGCTCGATCACTTCGACGAGGATGGAACCCTCCAAACCCTCCCCGTAAGCGCAACCGTGTTCCAGGAGGCAATTGTGAAAGACCTTGCGTAAAATCACCCACCATACGAACGGCGAAACTGGTATGAGTGTCACCCGGTACACTTAAAAATGAAAAGGGATGCTCTTCTTTACGCCCGCCCACTTTGGCCTGAACGAAACAAAACTGACCGCTGTGATACTTTAGTGGTCGACGTGTCGCCAACTTGAGATTGAGGATTCCTTGTTGTTCTTCAACTCCGGCCAAGGTAGCTGTCACACGAAAAGCCCCCAAACGGATCAAAACAAGGGAAGCAAACGCGGCTAAAAAGTATAAAACCGCAACAGCCAGAGGTACTAGAGCTCCTTTTTGTGCTGGGTCTTGAATAAAGGAAGATTCTGCGACATGCAGGCCCACAAGCGCTATCAAAAAAAGCACTATAAAGCGATGCCACTGCTTGCCGCCATCGTAAGCATGCGTAACCCCGGGGATTTTTAAAGACCTAAGCCAGCGACGCACCGAGGCAAGGCCGGGAACCGGAATCCAAACCACCGAAGTGAGCAAGAACAGCAAAATCACGACCAGTAAGGTCCAGGTAATCAGATCGATCGACTTTCCACCGAGAATCTTGAACAAGGCATGGTACGCCAAGGCAACCACCAAGCCCAAAGTTGCCACAATGTGGAACCGGATTCGGGCGTCATAAGGAAAGTGGCGTTGAAGTAAGGGCAACTTCGAAGCGGTAAGGATGTTCGCCAAAATCCAATGGTAGCTCAAAATCGCGGCTGAAAAATCCAGTACGACAGGAACGCTCAGCAGAGGCTGGTGGGCCGCAAAATACAAAACTTGTGCCCCAGGTATCACCAAATAGAGAAGAAAAAGAACTAACATTTTATCTCCTAGGGGTGTTGTTTCACCCAGTTCACGGCATAACGCACCCATTTTTCGTGCATTTTGAAGTTGGCAGAAGGTTGCCCGCCAAACAAGGCGGCTAGGCCAGCGCCAGTCCAGGTGGTTGCCGAGGCTACAGCATCTACCCCCAAAGTCGCGGGCGAGGCCGGCATCGTCGTCACTTCGATTGAATTGGACCCTTTGATCAAAGTGATCAGCAAGGTATGCGCCTTGTCGGGCCAAGATCCTAACCATGTTCCCAACGTGCTATCGATACCGCTGGTGACCCCACTGTTGAGGAGGAACACCGCGCGGTAGGGGCCATTCGCTGTCTGGGTCGACAGATCAACAGGAACTAAGCGAAAGTCTGCTTGGTCTTTACCCAATTGCTCTTGCATAAACTTAAAAGCGTCACGATTGGTTGCGGTAGCACCGTCAAACACCACGGCTACCGTGGGGGTTTGTGCCCAAAGCCCCGCAACGGCCAGCCAGAAAACCGTCAGAACTAACGCGAATTTCTTGCCCATTTTCACTCCTTGAAGTTGATATCTTTTTATCAGAAAACCAGTTTCCACACTACGGCCACACCCATAAAAAACCCCCCGGCTTCGCCTAAGGTTTTATGCAATGTGTTGGGAGCGACAAAAGGCGCAATCATCATCATGGTGCCCCCCGCTGCCCCTAACAAGGCATGAATATTGTCAGGGTTATCCCAGCTATACGATAAGCCCACGTCGCCCCAATGGGCCCAAATACCAGCCACCATCGTGGCCGCCGCTAGACCAGCAATGATATATCCCAGTGTCTGATGAATCTAAAATACC